>JBMOIF010000004.1:0-54384 GCA_049317465.1 Prochlorococcaceae cyanobacterium
CCAACAAGCGCCAGGTGTACCGGGGCGACGAGCGGATCCGGCTCACCGGCATGGAGTTCAGCCTGCTGGAGCTGCTGGTGGGCCGCTCGGGAGAACCCTTCAGCCGCGGCGAGATCCTCAAGGAGGTGTGGGGCTACACCCCCGAGCGCCACGTCGACACGCGTGTGGTCGATGTGCACATCTCCCGCCTGCGCTCGAAGCTCGAGGATGACCCGGCCAATCCGGAACTGATCCTCACCGCCCGCGGGACGGGGTACCTTTTTCAGCGCATCATCGACGGATCCGGCGGCGACGCCGGCTGATCCCCATGGCCGAGCCCCCCTCCCCGTCCGGCAGGCCCCGTCGTCCCAGGCCCCGTCGGGCCATGAAGCGTCTGGTGATCTGGTACCGCCGCACGGGGCCGGTGATCCGCCTGGTGGGCACCGCCGGCACAGCCCTCACCCCCATCCGGGCCCGCCTGGGCCTCACACCGGAACCGGAGCCGTCGACGCTGCATGGCCCCAGGCTCACCGTCGCCGTGGATGGCATGGGCGGCGACCATGCCCCCGGGCCGATTCTGGAAGGTTGCCTCGATGCCGTCAGCCAGCTGCCGCTACGGGTGCTGTTCCTGGCGGAGGAGGCCCGCCTGCGCGAAGCCGTGGACGTGATGGGGCTGCAGGAACGGCTGCAGCAGGCCCGGGCGGCGGGGCTGATCGAGCTGCTGCCGGCGGGGGCCTCGGTGGGGATGGACGACGAGGCCACCAGCGTGCGACGCAGGCGTGACGCCAGCATCAACCTGGCCATGGACCTGGTGAAGAGCGGTGAGGCCCTGGCGGTGTACTCAGCTGGAAACTCGGGAGCCGTGATGGCCTCGGCAATCTTCCGCCTCGGACGGCTGCGGGGCATCGAGCGTCCGGCGATCGGCGCCCTCTTCCCCACCAACGACCCCAACCGCCAGGTGTTGGTGCTGGATGTGGGGGCCAACACCGACTGCAAACCCTCCTTTCTGCATCAGTTCGCCCTGCTCGGGAACATCTACAGCCGTGACGTGCTCGGCGTCGCCCGCCCCCGGATCGGCCTGCTGAACATCGGCGAGGAGGAGTGCAAGGGCAACGACCTCGCCCTGCGCACCCATCCGCTGCTGGCGGCCGAGCCCCGGCTGCACTTCGCCGGCAACTGCGAGGGCCGCGACGTGCTCTCCGGAGCGTTCGACGTGGTGGTCTGCGACGGCTTCACCGGCAATGTGCTGCTCAAGTTCCTCGAATCCGTCGGGGGTGTGCTGCTCGAGGTGCTCAAGGCCGAACTGCCGCGGGGCCGTCGCGGCAAGGTGGGTTCGGCGTTTCTGAAGAACAACCTGCGGCGGATCAAGAAGCGACTCGACCACGCCGAGCACGGTGGGGCGCTGCTGCTGGGGGTGGATGGCATCTGTGTGATCGGCCACGGCAGCAGCCGGGCCCGGTCCGTGGTGGGGGCCCTGCGGCTGGCCCATGCCGCCGCCAGCCGGGGAACCCTGGCCAGCCTGCATCAGCTCACCGGCGAAGCCGGGGCCGCCGTGGCGGCTGTGGTTGACTGAGCCCAGCCGTCCTGCGCCGTTGACGCTCGCAGCCTTCCCGGCGGGGGTCTCCCTGGTGGCCAGCGGTGCCGCGACCCCGGCCTGCAGCGTCAGCAACGACCAGCTCAGCCAGTGGCTCGACACCAGTGACGACTGGATCCGCAGCCGCACCGGCATCGGCGCCCGCCGCATCGCCGGACCGGGCGAGAGTCTCACGGCCCTGGCAGCCGCCGCGGGTCGCCAGGCCCTCGAACGTTCGGGCTGGGATCCGTCCAGCGTCGACCTGCTGCTGCTTGCCACCTCCACCCCCGACGACCTCTTCGGCAGCGCCCCCCGGGTGCAGGCCCTGGTGGGGGCGACCGGGGCCGTGGCCTTCGATCTCACCGCCGCCTGCAGCGGCTTTCTGTTCGGCCTGGTCACCGCCAGCCAGTACCTGCGCTGCGGCGCGGCACGGCGGGTGCTGCTGATCGGCGCTGATCAGCTGAGCCGCTGGCTCGACTGGCAGGACCGCAGCACCTGCGTGCTGTTCGGCGATGGCGCCGGTGCGGTGGCCCTGGAGTCCTGTCCCGCCGCCGAGGATGGCCTGCTGGGCTTCCGGCTCGCCTCCGACGGGCGCCGCTCCGAGTGTCTGCAGCTGCCCCAGCGCGACGGGCGCCAGCAGCTGCAGCCCGGCATCAACCCCCAGGAGGGTGGCTTCAGCCCCCTGCAGATGAATGGCCAGGAGGTGTACAAGTTCGCCGTGCGCGAGGTGCCGGCGGTGCTCAAGGCGCTGCTCGCCGAGACGGGCACGGCGGCGGCCGAGATCGACTGGCTGCTGCTGCACCAGGCGAACCAGCGCATCCTGGATGCCGTGGCCGAACGGCTGGGGCTGCCGGCGGAACGGGTGTTGAGCAACCTGGCCTCCTACGGCAACACCTCGGCAGCCACGATCCCGCTGATGCTGCACGAGGCCGTCAGCGACGGACGCATCCGCCCCGGTCAGCTGATCGCCAGCAGCGGCTTCGGCGCCGGCCTCAGCTGGGGAGCGGCCCTGATGCGCTGGCGGGGCCCCGCCGCGGCGTAGCCTCCAGCCTCCTCGGCAGGGCAGTGATGACGGTGGCATGGGTCTTCCCCGGACAGGGATCCCAGGCAGTGGGCATGGGCAGCGATCTGGCGAACTCGTCCGCCGGCCGTGAACGTTTTGCCCTCGCCTCCGACCTGCTGGGCCGTGATCTGGCGGCCATCTGCAGCGGCCGTGCCGTGGGGGACCTGACGGACCTGAACGACACCCGCAACACCCAGCCGGCCCTCTTCGTGGTCGAGAGCCTGTTGGTGGATGGCCTGCTGGCCCAGGGCCGCCGGCCCGACATCCTGGCCGGCCACAGCCTCGGAGAACTGGTGGCCCTCTACGCCGGCGGCGTGATCGATGCCGCCACGGGCCTGGCCCTGGTGATCGAGCGCAGCACGCTCATGGCCGCCGCCGGTGGCGGCGCCATGACGGCGGTGATGGGCTTCGAGCGCAGCGAGCTGGAGGCCCTGGTGGCCGCCAGCGAGGGGGTCGTGGTGGCCAACGACAACAGCGAAGCCCAGGTGGTCCTGTCGGGCCTGCCCGAGGCGGTGGCGGCGGTGAGCGGACAGCTGCGCTGCAAGCGGGCCGTGCCGCTGGCGGTGAGCGGCGCCTTCCATTCGCCGTTCATGGCCGAGGCCGCAGCCCGCTTCAGCGAGCACCTGCAGGCGATCCCCTTCGCCGACAGCCTCGCCCCGGTCCTGAGCAACACCGATCCCACGCCCAGCAGCGACGGTGCCGAGCTCAAGGAGCGACTGCGGCGACAGATGACCACCGGCGTGCGCTGGCGCGAGACGATGGCCGCCCTCGGCGCGGCAGGGTGCACCACCGTGGTGGAGGTCGGACCGGGAGCGGTGCTGAGCGGCCTGCTGCGCCGCAGCCTCGAAGGCGTCACCACCGCCCGGGTCGCCAGCCTGGAGGACCTGGGACTGGAATCGGCGGCATGAGGGGCGGCGCCCTGGTGCCGGCGGGATCCCCGGGGACCCTGTACCGGCTGGTGGATGCCCTGCTGGTGGGGCCCGTGTTCCACGGGCTGCTCCAGGGCCGTTTCCGCGGCCGCGAGCATGTGCCGCCGACGGGGCCCCTGGTGGTGGTGGCCAACCATGGCTCCCACCTCGACCCGCCCCTGGTGGCCCATGCCCTGATGCCCAGGCCGCTCAGCTTCATGGCCAAGCAGGAACTGTTCCGGGTGCCGCTGCTGGCCCCGCTGATCCGTGCCCTGGGGGCCTACCCGGTGCAGCGGGGCCAGGGCGACCGCGGCGCCCTCGAGACGGCCCTGGAACAGCTGCACCGGGGTGGCGCCACCGTGGTCTTTCTGGACGGCACCCGCCAGGCCAGCGGGCGGGTGGAGCGACCGCAGCTGGGAGCGGCCCTGCTTGCGGCGGGGAGCGGCGCCCCTCTGCTTCCGGTCGCCCTGGTGAACACCCACCGGGTGCTGGGGGCCCGCCAGTGGCGCCCGCGGCTGCTGCCGGTGGAGGTGCGCATCGCAGCGCCCCTGGCGCCTCCCCCCACGGGCCGCCGCGCCGACCTTGTGGCCTGCACCAGGGCCTGCCAGGCGGCGATCAACGACCTGCTCGACGGCGCAGTTCTGCCCGCAGGTCGCGACCGCTGACCACCCAGACAGCGGCCCGCAGGCCATCGCCCCACACCTTGCGCCGGCCCTCGGGCCGGCACCACGGCTCACAGGGAACCGCCATCGGCGTGAGGCGGATGCCCCGGCTGCCGGCCACGATCCGGCCCACCAGCAAGGCCCGGTCCATGTGGTCGGTGCTGGTCACGAGCAGCACGTGGCGGATGCCCCGCTGGCGCAGACCATCCACGACGGTGGTGAAGTTCTCGAGGGTGTCGCGGGCGCGGTAGTCGAGCCGCAACCGCTCAGGCCCGACACCGTGGTGCTCGAACAGCCAGCGGGCGTATTCAGGATTGCTGCCGCCGCTCACCAGCACCGGCAGGTGGCTGTAGGCCGCCAGCCCCGCCCCCACCCGCTCCCGACGCAGGTCGCCCCCCAGCACGAAGATCTCCTGGGGCGGTACGGGGGGCTCCTGCAGCCGCCGCACCCCAAGGGCCCCGGCGAGCACCAGGCCCGCGACGCAACCGAACCGCAGCAGACGGCCGAGGGCGCGGATCACGGCAGCGGCACCGGGGCGGTGGGGTACAGGGGCAGCACAAGCCGCCAGTCACCGCTGCCGGCAGCGGCCTCGGCCTCCAGGCCCAGCCCCAGCAGTCCGAGGGCATCTTCGGCCGCGGCCTGGTCGACCTCCCAGAAGGGGCCAGACCGTGGGCCGGGCTCAAGCCGGGGAGGGGCAAGCTCAACGAGGCAGCCGGCCTCGAGGCCATAGCGGCCGGCCACGATGCCGCGGCGGGGCAGGGTCTGGCCGATCCACACCGGACCCACGGCCTCCAGCTCCCGACGGCGGCGGTGGGCCACCAGCAGGAAGCTGCCGAACCCATGCAGGCGGCAGCCCACCTGCTGGGCGATGGTGCGGGCCATGACCACCCCCAGACGGGTGGCCGTGAAACTGCCCGGCCCCAGGGCCACCGCCATCCAGGTCAGCTCAGGCCAGCGATGGGGGGGCAGCAGCCCGGCCACCGCTCCCGGCAGGGCATTGGCCAGGGCGCGGCCCACGGGCAGGCAGACACTGCGGCGCTCCTCCCCTTCGAGCAGCGCCAGGCCGAGATCACTGCCGGAGGTGTGCAGGGCGAGGGCGAGGGGGGTCATGGGGGCGTCAACGGGGCAGCGGGTCCGCGGGGCGGAGGCGGCGCCAGCGTCCGGGATCGGCACGGAAGCTGCCGCAGGCCCGCACGTCCCATTCCGATCCCCATCCATCCCCGACCGGCACGAGGCTGACGTGGATACGCGGCTCCCGGGGCTCGAAGGACGGTGTCGGCGTGAGGTGGGGCTGGCCGTGGCGGGCCTCGACGGCGTGATAGGCCCGGCAGCGGTCAATCCAATGGCAGTCGATGCAGATGCACACGCTTGCCCTCGGCAGGGGTCCATGGCGATTCTGAAGGCCTTCGCCCATGCCTGCCGTCAACCGTTCCGCCCCGCCACCGCCCCGGCCCCCCCTTGATCCGGGGATCGCCGGCGAGCAGGTGCGCCGGTCCGTCGCGGCCCGGGGCTGGCCGCTGCCCCCCGAGGCCCTGCCCCCCGAGACCGCCCTGGTGGGCGGCGCCGTGCGCGATGCCCTGCTGGGGCGGCTGGGGCCCACCCCTGACCTGGATCTGGTGGTTCCGGAGGGGGCCATCGCCCTCAGCCGGCGGTTGGCCAGCACCCACGGAGGCCATGCCGTGGTGCTCGATGCCGACCGGGACATGGCGCGGCTGGTGCGGGGCCCCTGGACCATCGACTTCGCCGCCCGCTGCGGTCCGGATCTGCCCAGCGATCTGCGCCGGCGCGACTACCGGATCAACGCCATGGCCCTGCCCCTGGAGGCCGGGGCGCCCCTGGAGGATCCCTGCGGCGGCCTGATGGACCTGGCCGAGGGACGCCTGGGAGCCGTCGGGGAAAGCAACCTGCTCGAGGATCCGCTGCGGCTGCTGCGGGGCCCGCGGCTGATGGCCGAGCTGGGTCTGCCCCTGGAGGCCGGCACGCTGACCCTGCTGCGCCGCCACGCCGGGGCCCTGCCGGCGGCCGCACCGGAACGGGTTCTGGCCGAGCTGGAGAAACTGGCGGCCGCCGAGGGGGGAGACCAGGCCCTGCACCTGGCCGTGGCCCTGGGGTTGCTGGAGCCCTGGCTCGACCCCCTGGAACCGCCCTCAGGGACCACCCCCCTGGCCCGGCGGGCCCAGGAGCTTGGGCTTGTGCCGGAGGAGAGGACCCTGGCCCTGCCCCTGGCGCGCCTCGCCGGCTGTTTCGGAGCCGGATCCCTGGCACGGCTGCGGAGCAGCCGCCGGCTGCAGCAGCGGGTGGGTCGTCTGCGGCACTGGGCCCTGGCCATCGCCGACGGACCGCTGGCGGAACGGGACCAGCTGCGGCTCTGCCGAGACCTGGAGGCCGACCTTCCGGCCCTGGTGCTGCTGCGCCCCCAGGCCACCACAGGCTGGCTGCAGCGATGGCGCCAGCGTGATGATCCGCTCTTCCACCCCAGGGCGGCCCTCGACGGCCGCCTGCTGCAACAGCAGCTCGGCCTGCCCCCTGGTCCCCTCCTGGGACAGCTGCTGGAGGCCCTGGCCCTGGAGCGGGCCTTCGGACGACCCGCGGACCTCGCCGCCGCCCGCCGCTGGTGCGATGCCTCAGGGATGCGGCGGTCGGGGGAGTGATGCAGGAAACGGGTATCCGCCGTGGTTAACTGCTACTGCTCCAGCCGAGATCCTGGAGATCGTTCACCGTCGCCCCAGATCCATCCCTTCGGCGACCGCCTGAGTTTCTTTCCATGAGCAACCGTCTCTACGTCGGCAACCTTCCTCCGTCATTCGACCAGAAGGAGCTGGAAGGCCTGTTCGCCGCCGTTGGAGCCGGTGTGCGCTTCAAGGCCGTGCTTGACCGTGAGACCGGCGCCTGCCGCGGCTTCGGCTTCGTCAACCTCGACGACCCGGCCCTGGCCGATGCCGTGATCGAGCAGTTCAATGGTCGCGAATTCGGGGGCCAGTCCCTGCGGGTCGAGGTGTCCGAGCGGCGGGACAGCCGCGAGGGTGGTGGCCGAGGTGACCGGGCTGACCGGGGTGAGCGTCGTTCAGGCCCTGGTGGAGGCAACCCCTCGGCAGCCCGCCGTCCTGTCGACAAGGTCGTTCACAGCGATGCGCCCAACGCCGAAGCCCCCGACCCCCGCTGGGCCAATGAACTGGAGAAGCTGAAGTCGCTCCTGGCCAACCAGACCTCGGCGGTCTGATCCCTCCCCTGGAGCCCACCGCCCAGCTGCCGCCGACCGTCTGCCGCACCTGGCCCGGCGCCACAGACCACGGCGCCGATGCGCCCCTTTCGGTCTGTCACCGGATGCTGCCTGGCCCTCCAGGGGATGCGCCTCCTGTGGTCCTAGTGCACGGATTCGGCGCCTCCAGCGGCCACTGGCGCGGGGTGATGGCCGCCCTTGCCCAGGATCGCCCGGTCTGGGCCCCCGACCTTCTGGGCTTCGGGGCCTCCGCCATGCCCCCCTCCCGCCTGGACGGGGAGCCGGCGGTGCCGGGCGGCGTTCGCTACGGCTTTGATCTCTGGGCCCACCAGCTTGTGGATTTTGTGCGGGAGCAGGTGGCCCCAGAAGGGGGGCCGGTGCACCTGGTGGGCAATTCCGTCGGTGCCCTGGCGGTGCTGCGGGCGGCGGAACGCCTGCTCCAGGCGGGCCACCCCCCGGCGCAGCTGATCCTGATCGATTGCGCCCAGCGGCGCCTCGACGACAAGCGCCTCGGGGAACAACCCCCCCTGGCTCGCCTGGGCCGTCCGCTGCTGAAGCAGATGGTGCGCCGCCGGGCGGTGATCCAGCCGCTGTTCCGGTTGCTGGCCCGGCCGGCGACCGTGCGCCGGGCCCTGGCCCAGTCCTACCCCAGCGGCGGCCATTGCGACGACGCGCTGGTTGAACTGCTTCTGGCCCCCAGCCGCCGCCCGGAGGCCAGCGAGAGCTTCCGGGGCTTCGTGAACCTCTTCGACGAAGAGCTGGCCCCCGCCCTGCTGGCCCGGCTGCCGCTGCCGGTTCGGCTGCTCTGGGGCGAGGCCGACCCCTGGGAACCGGTGGCTGAAGCCCACGACTGGGCCCGCAGCTACGCCTGCATCCGCGAACTGGTGGTGTTGCCGGGGCTGGGGCACTGCCCCTTCGATGAGGACCCCGCCACGGTGGTGCCGATCCTGCGGCGCTGGCTGGCGGAGCCGCCGGACGCGCTCAGCGGGCCTGGGCCATCAGGTAGCTGACGGGCAGTTCCAGCACCTTGCCGACCCGGGGCACGAAGGCCCGATGCTGGAATACGTCGTAATCCAGGATTTCGATGGCATCGAGGATGCCGCGATAGAGCCTCAGGGAGGCCCAGACAGGCCAGCGGGCATCGGCCGCCAGCCAACGAACCCCGGCCTCCGAGCGCCGGAACCACTCACGGGCCCGCTGGAGCTGAAAGGCCATCAGAGCCCGCCAGCGATCGTTGAGGATGCCGGCCATCAGGTCGGCCTCGCTGTAGCCGAAGCGATCGAGATCCTCCTGGGGGAGATAGATGCGGCCCCGCCCCCGGTCTTCGCCGACATCCCGCAGGATGTTGGTGAGCTGATTGGCAATGCCCAGGGCCACCGCTGCGTCGCGGGTGTCGGGGGGAGCGCTCCACGGGGCCGTGGTGTAGGCCGGATCCAGGCCCATCACCTCGCGGGTCATCAGCCCCACCGTTCCGGCCACCCGGAAGCAGTAGCACTCAAGCTCGGCAAAGGTGGCGTAACGCTGCTGGCGCAGATCCATGCGCTGGCCCTCGATCATCTCGAGGTAAGCCTCAATGGGCTGCGGAAACCGCTCGAGCACATCGGTCATCACCCGGTCGAGGCCATCGCAGACCTCACCGGCGAAGAGGCGGCGCGTGCGTTGCTCCCAGTGGTCGAGGCGCTCGGCCAGCAGCGGGCGGCCCAGGGCCTGGGCCTCTGCGCTGTCGACCAGCTCATCGGTGCGCCGGCACCAGACGTAGATGGCCCAGATGGCGCGCCGTTTGGCCGGGGGCATCAGCAGGGTGCCCAGGTAGAAGGTCTTGGCCCAGTGCTCGGTCTCGCGCCGGCAGGCTTCGTAGGCCTCATCCAGGGAGAGCCCGGGGAAGGACAGGGGAACGACGGGGCCGGCCAGCATCGTGTCTCAGCCCGTGATCGCCTGGGCGCAAAGCTTACCGCTGAGCACGGCCCCTTCCATCGAGGCCAGGTAGCGCTGCATGGTGTAGTCGCCCGCCAGAAAGAAGTTGGGCACCGGCGTCGCCTGAGAGGGACGCAGGGCCTGGCAACCGGGCACGGTCTTGTAGACCGAGAGGGGCGTCTTGACGACACGGCTCTTGCGCAGGCGGGCGGGATCATCGCCGCCGAAATGGTCCGGAAAGAGCCGTTCCAGCTCAGCCATGGTCGCCGCGACGATCTCCTCATCCGGGCGGCCGATCCAGTCACTGGCTGGGGCGAACACCAGCTCGAGCATCGAACGATCGGGATCGGCGTACTCGCGGCAGGTGTTGCTCATGTCGGCGTAGACGCTCAGCAGGGGCGACCGGCTGAAGAGCAGATGGTCGATGTCGGTGAGCTTGCGGTCGAACCAGAGGTGGAGGTTGATCACCGGAACGCCCCGGAGGCCCTCCAGACGGGCGAAGAACGGATCCTGACGCCAGGGGTCCGGCAAGAGCAGCTTGAGGGGGTCCACAGGCAGGGCGCTCACGTAGGCATCGGCCTCCAGCACGCGGCTCTCGCGACCATCCAGGCCCCCAAGGCGGAATCCGGCCACACGTCCGTCATCGGCCAGCTGGATTTCACGCAGGGGTGCACGCAGCTCGACGGAACCCCCTCGCGCTTCGATGTGGTCGACGATCGGCCGGCAGAGGCGCTCCGGCGGATTGCCATCGAGAAACGCCATGCGGGAACCATTCTTTTCCTGCAGGAAGCGGTTCAGGGCCGTCAGCACGACCGTGCTGGAGATCTCGTCTGGATTGATGAAGTTGAGCGCCTTGCTCATGGCGACGAAGACCTCATCATTGACGCGCTCGGGGATGCGGTGCAGACGCAGCCATTCACTCCACGAGTAACGATCGCAGTCCTCCACGTACTGCTGGCCCCGCAGCATCGCCGGCACCAGACCGAGCCCGAAGGTCACCTTTTCAGGCCAGGTGAGCATGTCGTTGTTGCCAAGGATGGCGGCAACCCCATTCAGGGGAGCGGGCAGGTCGGGGAAGTCGAAGCGGCTGTAGGTGCCGGGCACCTCCTGCCGGTTGAAGATCATCGAATGACTCTTCCACTGCAGGCGGTCTTCGATGCCCAGCTCGGCGAACAGCTGCAGCATGTTCGGATAGGCGCCGAAGAAGATGTGCAGGCCGGTCTCGTACCAGTCGCCGTCATCGTCCTGCCAGGCGGCGACCTTGCCCCCCAGCACGTCCCGGGCCTCGACCACCACAGGGATATGGCCGGCGTCGCTGAGGTACTTGGCACAGGCCAGGCCGGCCAGGCCGGCCCCTGCAATCGCCACCCGCATCGGTCGTCCCATCTGTTCGAGCGATCACCATAGAGTTGAACGCAGTTCCGCCGAGCGACCGGTGTCCGACACCCCCCTGAAGTGCACCACCCGCCACGTCAGGATCTTCGCGGCCATGGTCACGCCCGACGGTGACCTCGAGGCCAGCCCCGACCGCCTCACCCTTGACCTCGACCCCGACGACGAGTTCGTCTGGGAGCCTGCGGTGCTGCAGAAAGTTCAGGACCGGTTCCGCCAACTCGTGGATGCGGCGGCCGGTCAGGCCTTCAACGACTACAACCTGCGCCGCATCGGTTCGGACCTCGAGGGCTTCCTGCGCCAGCTGCTGCAGGCCGGAGAGCTGCGCTACAACCTCGACAGTCGGGTGCTCAACTACTCGATGGGCCTGCCCCGCAGTCCCGACAGCCCCTGAACCATGGCCGTGCGCCGAACCACCGACAGCCGCAACGACGAACGCTACGGCCTGCGCTCCGACGGGCGCTACGACCGTGACCGCGGCCCCGACCCTGAACGGCGTCGCGGCGGCCCCGGCGGGGGACCGGCAGGAGGTGGCGGCAGCTTCCAGTTCAACGTCGCCACCGTGGCGGTGCTGGCGGGCGTCCTGATCCTCGGTATCGGCATCGGCACGGCCCTCAACAGCAACACCGCCGGCAACCAGGGCAACATCGCCAGCAGCCAGCAGCTGGATCTGGCGGTTCCCGACCCCGAATTCTGCAAGCAGTGGGGGGCCAGCGCCTTCGTCATGGACGTGGAGATGTACACGACCATGAACCCCAGCAGCAGCTTCGTGACGCAGCCGAAACTGCAACCGGGCTGCGTGATCCGTCGCGAGAACTGGTCGGTGCTGCAGAAGGAGGGGGCCGTCACGGCCGAGCAGATGCGCCAGTGCAAGCAGCGCATGAACACCTTCGCCTACATCGGCTCGATCCGCGACAAACCCCAGGTGCGCTGCGTCTATCAGACCGACAGCGTCGACAACAAGTTCCAGACCCGCGGTCCGGCCGGCGCCGCTGACGACAGCGTCGGCCTCACCCCCGAAGCCGATCAGTTCTGATCCTGGTTCTGGCGCAGGGGGCTGTCGGGGCTGGCGAACACCGGGAGGATCTCCCGGCGGAAGGCTCCGGCCGCCCGTGAGCAGTAGCGGGCGGGGTGGGTGATGAGCCGCAGCTGACGACGAACGTTCAGGTCACCCACGGTCATGCGCTGCAGGGTCTGGCTGGAGAGTTCACGCTCGATCGACACCACCGGCAGGAAGGCCGCCCCCAACCCGCTCTGGACGGCGTTCTTGATGGCCTCCAGGGAATTGAGCTCCATCTCGACCCGCAGCCGCTGCACATCAAGGCCAGCCCGCACCAGCAGTTGATCGACCATCTTGCGGGTCGTGCTCTGGGCGTCGAGGCAGATGAACGACAGCCGGTAAAGGTCGTCCTTCTGCAGCTCCTGCAAGCGGGCCATGGGGTGCTTGACCGGCAGCACCAGGGCCAGGTCCTCGCTGGCGTAGGGAACCACCTGCAGCTGTTCCGCCAGATCGGACGGCAGTTCGCCGCCGATGATCGCCAGATCGATCTGGCCGTTGGCCACGCTCCAGCTGGTGCGGCGCGTGCTGTGCACCTGCAGCTGCACCGCCACGTCGGGGTACTTCTGCCGGAACAGACCGATCATCCGTGGCATCAGATAAGTGCCGGTGGTCTGGCTGGCGCCGACCACCAGCGACCCGCCGCGCAGGTTGTGCAGGTCATCCAGGGCGCGGCAGGCCTCCTGGCACTGGCTGAGGATGCGCTCCGAGTAGCTCAGCAGCAGGTGGCCGGCCTCGGTGAGCATGGCCTTGCGGCCGCCGCGATCGAACAGCGACACGTCGAGCTGCTTCTCCAGGTTCTGGATCTGCAGGCTCACGGCCGGCTGGGTCACGAAAAGGCTGTCGGCAGCCTTCTTGAAGCTGCCCTCATGGTGGATCGCCCTGAGGATGCGCAGCTGGTCGAGGGTGAACGGCAGATCGGCCATGGACCGGCCCCCGGGCTGCTGGACTGTAGGGCGGTCGCCGCAGACACCGCCCATGCCACCGATCCCCGCCCTGCACAGCCATGGGGTGATGCTGGCGCTGCTGCTGGCCTTCGCCGTGCTGCACAGCGGCGGGGCCGCCCTGCGCAGCCGTGCCGAAGCCCGCATCGGCGCCCGCGCCTGGCGGCTGATCTTCGCCGCCGTGAGCGTGCCGGCCGCCGTGGTGGTGATCGGGTACTTCCTGCAGCACCGCTACGACGGCCTGCGGCTCTGGAACCTGCAGGACCAACCCTGGATCGTGCCGGTCGTCTGGCTGGGCACTGCGGTGAGCTTCCTGTTCCTCTATCCCGCCACCTACAACCTGCTGGAGATTCCGGCCCTGCAGCGGCCCCAGGTGCGGCTCTATGCGACCGGAATCATCCGTGTCTCACGCCACCCCCAGGCGGTGGGGCAGGTGCTGTGGTGCGCCACCCACCTGCTCTGGATCGGCAGCTCGTTCATGGTGGTCACCTGCGCTGGACTCATCGCCCATCACCTGTTCGCCGTCTGGCACGGGGATCGCCGGCTGCTGGCGCGCTTCGGGCCGGCCTTCGAGGAGCTGAAGGCCTCCACCTCGGTGCTGCCGTTCAGGGCGCTGCTGGACGGACGGCAGCAGCTGCCCCTGGCCGAACTGCTGCGACCGGCCTACGGCGGCATCCTGATCGCCGTCGGGGCGTTCTGGTTGGCCCACCGCTGGATCGGCACCGCTGCCACTGCGTTCGCACGCACGGGCCTTTCCCACTGGCTCAGCTGAATGTGATGCCTACACTCCGGGGACCACTTCCCCCCAGCCGCCATGCCCCCGGCCTCCGAGCTTGCCTGGCTGATCCCGGTGCTCCCCCTGGCCGGAGCGACCCTGGTGGGGCTGGGGCTGATCAGCTTCAACCGCACCGTCAACCGCCTGAAGGTGCCGGTGGCCGTGCTGCTGATCAGCACCGTCGGCGCCGCGGCCGTGCTCAGTTACGCCGTGCTGGCCGAACAGATCGGCGGGGCAGCTCCCGTCGAAATGCTGTTCACCTGGGCCACGGCAGGAACCTTCAGCCTGCCGATGGGATACCGCGTCGATGCGCTCGGCGCCGTGATGCTGGCCCTGGTCACCAGCATCGCCCTGCTGGTGATGATCTATTCCCATGGCTACATGGCCCACGACAAGGGCTATGTGCGCTTTTTCACCTACCTGGCCCTGTTCAGCAGTTCGATGCTGGGCCTGGTGGTCAGTCCAAACCTTCTGGAGATCTACGTCTTCTGGGAGCTGGTGGGGATGTGTTCCTACCTGCTGGTGGGCTTCTGGTACGACCGTGACGCCGCTGCCCATGCCGCCCAGAAGGCCTTTGTCGTCAACCGGGTCGGGGATTTCGGGCTGCTCCTGGGCATCCTCGGCCTGTTCTGGGCCACCGGCAGCCTCTCCTTCGATGGGATCGCGGCGGGCGTTCAGGCCGGCCTGGCCAACGGCAGCCTGCCTGGCTGGGCGGCCACCCTGCTCTGCCTGCTGGTGTTCATGGGCCCGATGGCCAAGTCGGCCCAGTTCCCGCTGCACGTGTGGCTGCCCGACGCCATGGAGGGCCCGACCCCCATCTCGGCCCTCATCCACGCCGCCACCATGGTGGCCGCCGGGGTCTTCCTCGTCGCCCGGCTGGAGCCCCTCTATGCCCAGTTCCCCTCGGTCCAGATGACGGTGGCGGTGGTGGGCACCATCACCTGCTTTCTGGGGGCTTCGATTGCCCTCACGCAGATGGATCTGAAGAAGGGCCTCGCCTACAGCACCGTGTCCCAGCTGGGGTACATGATGCTGGCCATGGGCTGCGGCGCCCCCCTGGCGGGGATGTTCCACCTGGTGACCCACGCCTGCTTCAAGGCGATGCTGTTCCTCGGATCCGGCTCGGTGATCCACGCCATGGAAGAGGTGGTGGGCCATGAACCGGTGCTGGCCCAGGACATGCGCCTGATGGGTGGCCTGCGCCGTTCGATGCCCATCACAGCCATCACGTTCCTGATCGGCTGCCTGGCCATCAGCGGCCTGCCGCCCCTGGCGGGCTTCTGGAGCAAGGACGAGATCCTCGGCGAGGCCTTTCAGGCCTATCCGCTCCTGTGGCTGGTGGGCTGGCTGACCGCCGGCATGACGGCCTTCTACATGTTCCGGCTCTACTTCCTCACCTTTGAGGGAAGCTTCAGGGGCCATGACACCGCGCTGCAGGCCCAACTGCTGCAGGCCGCCGGTCGTGCCGCTCCGGACCACGGCCATGGCGAGGGTCATGTTCATGAATCCGCCTGGCCCATGACCCTGCCGCTGGTGGTGCTGGCGGTGCCGTCGCTGCTGATCGGACTGCTGGGGATGCCCTGGCACAACCGCTTCGCTGCACTGCTTGACCCCCACGAGGCTGCTGAGGCGATGGCCCACTTCTCCATGGGTGAGTTTCTGCCCCTGGCCGGCGCCTCGGTCGCCGTGTCTCTGGTCGGGATCACCATCGCCGTGTTTGCTTACGCCCTGGGTCGCCTCGACCTGGCCACGGCCGTTGCCGGACGATTTCCAGCCATCAACCGCTTCCTGGCCAACAAGTGGTACCTCGACGCCATCAACGAACGGCTGTTCGTCAGAGGAAGCCGCGCCCTGGCCCGTCAGGTGCTCGAGGTCGATGCCAAGGTCGTCGACGGTGTGGTGAACCTCACCGGCCTGCTGACCCTGGGCAGCGGCGAGGGCCTGAAGTACTTCGAAACCGGCCGGGCTCAGTTCTATGCCCTGATTGTCTTCGGAGGCGTCATCGCCCTGGTGGTGCTCTTCAGCCTCTGAATCAACGCGGCGTGTGTGTCAAAGCCGATCAGGGGCTTCCGGCTCGGGTCCTCATTTCTATCCTGCGGGCAACGAACTGAGCGGCCCTGGACTCCTTCCCCTGGCTGACGACGGCGATCCTGCTGCCGATCGTCGGCTCCCTGCTGATTCCCCTGATTCCTGACCCGGGCAACGGACGGACCGTCCGCTGGTACGCCCTCGCCGTGGCTCTGGTGACGTTCCTGATCACCGTTGCCGCCTACGTCGTCGGCTACGACCCGGCCGAGGCCGGGCTGCAGCTCGGCCAGCGCATCAACTGGGTGCCTGACCTGGGCCTGGGCTGGTCGGTGGGAGTCGACGGACTGTCGATGCCCCTCGTGCTGCTCACCAGCTTCATCACCACCCTGGCGGTGCTGGCGGCCTGGCCCGTCACCTTCAAGCCCCGGCTGTTCTACTTCCTGATCCTGGCGATGGACGGCGGCCAGATCGCGGTCTTCGCCGTCCAGGACATGCTGCTGTTCTTCCTGGCCTGGGAGCTGGAACTGATCCCGGTGTACCTGCTGCTGGCCATCTGGGGAGGCAAGAAACGCCAGTACGCCGCCACCAAGTTCATCCTCTACACCGCCGGCAGCTCGCTCTTCATCCTGCTGGTGGCCCTGGGAATGGCCTTTGCCGGATCAGGGCCGGTCAGCTTCGAATACAGCGACCTGGCGGCCAAGACCCTGGCGCCATCGCTGCAGCTGTTGCTCTACGCCGGCCTGCTGATCGCCTTCGGCGTCAAGCTGCCGATCGTTCCGCTCCACACCTGGCTGCCCGATGCCCATGGCGAGGCCACGGCCCCCGTGCACATGCTGCTGGCGGGCATCCTGCTCAAGATGGGGGGCTACGCCCTGCTGCGCTTCAACGCCGGCATGCTGCCGGACGCCCACGTGCAGTTCGCGCCGCTGCTGGTGGTGCTGGGGGTGGTGAACATCATCTATGCGGCGCTCACGTCGTTCGCCCAACGGAACCTCAAACGCAAGATCGCCTACAGCTCGATCAGCCACATGGGCTTCGTGCTCATTGGCATCGGCAGCTTCTCCCCGCTGGCCGCCAGCGGGGCCATGCTGCAGATGATCAGCCATGGCCTGATCGGCGCCAGCCTGTTCTTCCTGGTGGGAGCCACCTACGACCGCACCCACACCCTGCAGCTTGACGAGATGGGGGGCGTGGGCCAGGCCATGCGCAAGATGTTCGCCCTCTGGACCGCCTGTGCCCTGGCCTCCCTGGCCCTGCCTGGGATGAGCGGCTTCGTGGCCGAACTGATGGTGTTCGTGGGCTTCACCACCGACGAGGCTTACAGCCTCCCCTTCCGCATTGTGATCGCCGCCCTCGCCGCCATCGGGGTGATTCTCACACCCATCTACCTGCTCTCGATGCTGCGCGAGATCTTCTTCGGCAAGGAGAACACCGAACTGACGAGCCACAGCAACCTGGTGGATGCCGAACCCCGCGAGATCTACATCATCTCGTGCCTGCTGGTGCCCATCATCGGCATCGGTCTCTATCCCCGGCTGATGACAGACAGCTACCGCGCCACAATCGAACAGCAGGTGGCCCGCGGTGGAGCCGCGATTCACAGCGCCGCGGCTCCACCGTTGCCCCTGCGGCCACCGCTCACCGCTGCCGTGACAATGGCCCCGGCCCTGCGCTGAGGGCTGTCGAAGGCGGGTACATTCCGCTGCGCCCCTTCACCCTGCCCCGTGATGCGTCAGCTGAACTTCCTGCTGATTTTTGCCTTCGGCCTGGCCCTGGTGATGTTCACCCTTGAAAACACTGCCCCCACCACCGTGCGTCTCCTGCCCGGGAGCAGTTTCACCCTCCCCCTGGCGGTGCTGCTGCTGCTGGTGGCTGGGCTGGGGGCCACCGCCGCCTGGGTGTTCGCGGTGTGGACAGGGCTGCTGCGGCAGGTGAACAGCGAACCTCAGGTGGCGGCGCAGCAGGTGCGCATCGAGGAACTGCAGCAGGACGTGGAGCGGTACCGGGCCGCCATGGATGCCCAGCTGCAGCTGCTGCCGGCCGCCGGTCAGAGTTCTGCCGAGCCCTGACCCTGGCACGATGCCCCCCGGGCCGCTACGGTCCGCCCAGTACAGGATGCGACCCCTGTGACCCACGGCGGGGACCAAGGGGCCCGGGTGGCCATCCGCCTGCTCCAGGATGCGGCCGAGCGGGGGGAGATCGACCCGTGGGATGTTGACGTGATCGCCGTCATCGACGGTTTTCTGGACCAGTTGCGCCAGACCCTGGACCTCCCGCGCCAGTTGGCAGCCCTCGGGGGCAGCTACGAGCAGGGCCTGGCGGCCAGCAGCGAGGCGTTCCTGGCCGCCTCGGTGCTGGTCGCCCTCAAGGCCGAGCACCTGGAGGAGCGAACCCTGGCCGTGGACCAGGGGGACGTGGAGGACGGCCTTGAGGCGGAGTTTGACGACAGCGGCGATGGGGACGGCTGGCCGGCGCGGCTGGCCCTGCCGGCCCGACCGGAACGACTGCTGAGTCGCCGGCCGGTGGCGCCGCCACCCCAGCGGCGGCCGGTGAGCCTGGGTGAACTGATCCGCCAGCTTGAAGACATCGCCAGCCGCCTTGAACAGGACGCCGGCGAGTCAGGCCGCCGCAACCGCCGCCCACGGCGCTACAGCGACCGGGAGGCCATCGCCCAGGTGGCGGCCCTGGCCCACCGCGAAAAGCTTCCTGAAACAACGGCGGCTCTGGCCCTGTTCCTGGTCGACTGGGAACCGGCCACCGAAGGCTGCGACTTTGAAGTGCTGGTGCGGGCATGGGACACGGCCGCACCGCCGGATCTGGACCGCGATCGTGTAGGGGTGTTCTGGGCCCTGCTCTTTCTCAGTGCCCAGGGCCGGGTGACCCTGGAGCAGGACCCGCAGGATCTGTTCGGCAACCTGCGGCTGGCCCGCTGCAGAGATGCCGAGGCCCCGCTGCAGCTCTCCATGGTGGCAGCCGGGACTCTGGCCGAGACGGCAGCCGCTGCCTGACGGGTCTTGATACTGTGCCGGCACCTCTGGCAGGCGTCCCATGAAGGCCATGATCCTGGCCGCGGGCAAGGGAACCCGTGTGCGGCCCATCACCCACACCATTCCCAAGCCGATGATTCCGATCCTGCAGAAGCCGGTGATGGAATTTCTGCTGGAGCTGCTGCGTCAGCACGGCTTCACCGAAATCATGGTGAATGTGTCGCATCTGGCCGAAGAGATCGAGAACTACTTTCGCGATGGCCAACGCTTCGGCGTCGAGATTGCCTACAGCTTTGAAGGGCGCATTGAGGATGGCGAACTGATCGGGCAGGCCCTGGGTTCGGCTGGAGGCCTCAAGAAGATTCAAGATTTTCAACGCTTTTTTGACGACACCTTTGTGGTGCTCTGTGGCGATGGCCTGATCGATCTCAACCTCAGTGAGGCCGTGCGGCGGCACCGCCAGTCGGGAGCCCTCGCTTCGCTGGTGACCAAGCGGGTGCCCCAGGAGCAGGTGAGCAGCTATGGCGTGGTGGTGACTGACGACGACGGTCGGGTCAAGGCGTTTCAGGAGAAGCCAGCCGTCGAAGAGGCTCTGAGCAACACCATCAACACCGGCATTTACATCTTCGAGCCTGAGATCTTCGACCACATCCCGAGTGGCACTCCCTACGACATCGGCGGCGATCTTTTCCCCAAGTTGGTGGAGAATCAGCTCCCCTTCTACGCCTTCCCAATGGAGTTTGAATGGGTCGATATCGGCAAGGTTCCCGACTATTGGCATGCCATCCGCGCCGTGCTTCAAGGCGAAGTGCGCCAGGTCACGATCCCCGGGAAGCAGGTGCGTCCCGGCATCTACACCGGCCTGAATGTGGCCGCCAACTGGGACCGCATCCACGTGGAAGGCCCGGTCTACGTGGGTGGCATGACCAAGATCGAGGATGGCGTCACGATCATCGGCCCCGCGATGATCGGCCCCAGCTGTCACATCTGCAGCGGCGCGACCATCGACAACTCGATCATCTTTGACTACTCACGCATCGGCACCGGTGTGCGCCTCGTGGAAAAACTGGTCTTCGGTCGCTACTGCGTCGACCGCAGCGGCGACCACATTGATGTGCAGGAGGCAGCCCTCGACTGGCTGATCACCGATGCACGCCGGCAGGACCTGGTCAGGCCCTCGGCAGAGCACAAGGCCCTGGCCGAACTTCTGGGTTCCGACCTAGGCGGACACGGCCCGACTCTGCTGCAGGCCAGCTGAGGCCGTGAAGGGGAGCAGGGTCGGGGACGGCTCGACCCCGGCGGTCTCCAGCACCGCCAGCAGGCTCTCCTCTGCCTTGACCGCCATCAGGTGCACACCGGCCGCGATGCCGCGGAATGTCTCGACCTGCTCAGCGGCGATCCGGATCCCCTCCTGACGGGGATCCTCCGCGGCAGCCAGGCGATCAATCAGCTCCTGGGGAATGGCCGCCCCGGGGACCATCCGGTTGATGAAGGCCGCATTGCGCGCCGACTTGAGCAGAAAGACGCCGGCGAGCACCGGCAGGCCCAGGGGATCAGCGATCTCTCCGCAGAAGCGGCGCAGGGGTTCCGGATGCATGACCATCTGGGTCTGCAGAAAACGGGCTCCGGCTTCGGCTTTGCGGCGGGTGCGACTCAGCAGTCCGCTCCAGCTCGGCGACTGGGGGTCGGCGGCGGCTCCGGCGAAGAGGCCGGTGGGTCCGTCGGCGAGGGGCTGACCGAGGGGGTCGATGCCGGCATTGAGCTGCTGCACCTGGCGCAGGAGCCGCACCGACTCCAGGTCGTAGACCGCACGGGCCTGGGGCTGGTCCCCGGCACGCACCGGATCACCGGTGAGGCAGAGCACATTGGGCAGACCCAGGGCGTGGGCCCCCAGCAGTTCGGCCTGCAGGGCGATGCGGTTGCGGTCGCGGCAGGTGAGCTGCAGCACGGGCTCCAGCCCCCGGTCCTGCAGCAGTCGGCACAGGGCCAGACTGCTCATGCGCATGACCGCCCGACTGCCGTCGGTGACGTTGAACGCCTGGACCCGACCGCGCAGGGCCTCGGCGGCGGCCAGGGCCCGGCTCGGATCACCCCCCCGGGGCGGGGTGATCTCGGCCGTGATCACCGGAACACCCTGTTCCAGGGCCTGCTGCAGGGTGCTGGAAGCGGATGTCATGAAAGATCCTCGTGGCTCCATCCTCTCAGACCCCCTAAAGTTTCAGTGCTCTGGCCTGTGGCGATGGCCCAACCCGGTTCCGGCGCCGCCGGAGTTCATCTCTCGGAACGGGAACTGGAGATCGTCGAACTGGTGGCTGCCGAGCTCACCAACCAGGAAATCGGCCTGCGGCTGTCGATCAGCAAGCGCACCGTCGATAACCACATCAGCAACATCCTCACCAAGACGGGCGCCCGCAACCGCGTGGCCCTCGTGAACTGGGCCCTTGACCAGGGACGCATCTGCCGCGACGGGTTCAACTGCTGCCATCTGCCGCGCGGCTGAGGGAGGCGTACACCGCCTTGAACCGGGCCTGCTGCTGCCGATGGTCCACGATCGGCGCGGGATAGCCGGGCCGTTCCAGCGGTGCGATCACGCCGCTGAGCAGATCGGCGGTGGCCACATGCCGCAGCTCGGGCAGCCAGCGGCGGATGTAGGCCCCATCCGGATCGAAGCGAGCCGCCTGGGTGGCAGGGTTGAAGATGCGCAGGGGCCGCGGGTCCATGCCGCTGCTGGCACTCCATTGCCAGCCGCCGTTGTTGGCGGCCTGGTCGCCGTCGATCTCGTGGGCCATGAAGAAGGCCTCCCCCCAGCGCCAGTCGATGATCAGGTCCTTGACCAGGAAGGAGGCCACCACCATCCGGCAGCGGTTGTGCATCCAGCCGGTCTCGATGAGCTGGCGCAGGGCCGCATCGACGATGGGCACGCCGGTGAGGGCCTGCTGCCAGGCCTCCAGCCGGGCGGGATCGTTCTCCCAGGGGAAATGGCGCCAGAGGGGACGGTAAGGGCCATCGGCCAGCTCCGGGAAATGGAACAGCGCCTGCTGGTAGAACTCACGCCAGGCAAGTTCCTGACGCCAGACGGTCACGGCGTGCTCCTCCTCCTCGCTGCGGCAGTCGGCGAGGGCTTCGCAGCTGGCCTGCCAGGCGGTGCGGGGGCCGAGGGTGCCGGCCCGCAGCGCCGCGCTCAGGCCGGAGGTGCCGGCCTCGGCGGGCAGGTTGCGGCATTCGTCGTAGCGGCGCAGCGGACCTGCGGCGAAAGCCTGCAGCTGGTCAAGGGCCGCCGCCTCGCCGGACAGGGCCAGGGGCTCATCGCCGGCGCTCCACGGCTCCCGGGGCGGTTCGCCGGTCAGGGGGAGGGAATCCAGGGCCGCCTCCCAGCCCTCGGGCAGGTCCAGCAGATCCGTCGGGGCGGGCACCGGGTCGGCCTTGGGCTGGCGCTCCCAGGCCCGCCAGTAGGGGCCGTAGACCCTGTAGGGAGCCGCAGATCCGGTGAGCAGCTGTTCGGGGGGCACCAGCAGCTGATCCCAGTCGGCCGCCACCCGCAGGCCCCGCCGCTGCAGGGCCTCGGCCAGTCTGCGGTCCCGATGGCGCACCAGGGGTTCCACATCACGGTTCCAGGCGACTCCGGTGGCATCGAGGGCCAGGGCCAGGGCAGGCAGCAGGGTCTCCGGGTCGCCTTCGAGCAGCAGCAGCCGACTGCCGGCCCGCCGCCAGCGCTGCTGCAGCTCCCGCAGGCTCTCGAACAGGAACCAGCGGCGGGACGGAGCCATGGTGGCCGCCTGCAGGTCCGCAGGATCCAGCACCGCAACCCCCGTGAGGGCAGGGGTGACGGCCGCCATGGCATGCAGACCGAGGTTGTCGGCCAGCCGCAGGTCACGGCGGTGCCAGAACAGCCAGCGGGGAGGCGCCATCGCCCCTCAGGCCAGCTGCTGCAGCAGCTGGCGGGCCCGGAACCAGGCGGTGACCGTCTTGCCGTCGAGGGGTTCCTCACCGCTGGCCAGCCGCCCATCAAGCTCGGCCGGGCTCAGGGTCAGCACATCGATGTCCTCATCGTGGTCGCCCTGCACCGGTGCCGGCAACGGCTCCAGGTCACGGGCCATGAAGAGGTGAATCACCTCATCCGAATATCCCGGACAAGGCAGCAGCAGCCCCAGGTCATCCCAGCGGCTGGCCCGGTAGCCGGCCTCCTCCTGCAGCTCCCGCTCCATGGCGGCCCGTGGTTGCTCGCCGGGCTCGAGGGTGCCGGCAGGAAACTCGAGGATGCGACGCTGCACGGCGAAACGGTACTGGCGCAGGATCACCACCCTGCCGTCGGGGAGCAGCGGCACCGCCAGGGCCGCCCCTGGGTGGCGGATGCAGCCGTAGGTTCCCTCCACCCCAACGGGCAGCCGCAGCCGCTGGATCTCCATCCTCAGCTTGCGCACCGACAGAGTGGCCACGACATCGAGCAGATGCGCGGGCTCAGGTGCTGGAAGCTCGGCCACGGGACCCCGGTCAGCGCCAGAACCATAGTCGCCCCCTCCGCCGGGCCGCGGTCATGGTCAGGGGCCCGGCCAGCCGGGGGGAGGGGGCAGGCGTTCGGGGGCGGGATCCGACAGACGGGGCAGCAGGGCCGCCAGCAGCTCGGCGGCGCAGCGACCGGGCCCGGGGCCCGGCTGGCCGGGCGGCACCAGCCCGGGGTCCAGGGCCGCCAGCGGAGCCAGCACGAAACTGCGCTCCAGCAGCCGGGGGTGCGGCAGCACCAGCTGCGGTCCGCGGCGCCGGTGGGAACCGTGCCAGAGAAGGTCGAGGTCCAGGGTGCGGGGGCCCCAGAGCTGCAGCCGTTCGCGGCCGGCGGCGGCTTCCAGGGCCTGCAGCGCCGCAAGCAGGCCCTCGGGGGTGAGGGTCGTGGCCAGAAGTGCCACGGCATTGCAGTAGGGCGGCTGGCCGGGCGGTCCCCCCACCGGGGCGGTGCGGAAGAGCGGCGAGCATCGGAACGTGGCCGGCACCGCCAGGTGCTGGAGGGCCCGGGCGGCGGTGACCAGCCGCCCGGGAAGGGGCGGAAGGTTGCCCCCCAGGGCCACGGCCGCAGTCCAGGAGGGTGGGGTCATGCTGGTAGGGTCGGCGGTTGACCGCCGGGGCTGGTTCGCTGGTCCACCGTCGGCCTGCGGCCCCGGGGCACCGACGCCAGATGACGATTCTCGTGACCGGCGCCGCCGGTTTCATCGGCTTTCACCTGTGTCAGCGGCTGCTGGACCGGGGTGAGACGGTGACCGGGCTCGACAACCTGAATGCCTACTACGACCCGGCGCTCAAGCAGGCCCGGCTCGAGCGGCTGCAGGACCGGGAGGGGTTCCGCTTCGTCCGCCGGGACCTCGAGGACGGCGAGGCGATGGCCGCCCTGTTCGCCGACCACCGGCCGCAGCGGGTGGTGCATCTGGCCGCCCAGGCCGGTGTGCGCCATTCGATCGAGAACCCAGGGGTCTACCTGCAGAGCAACCTGGTGGGGTTCGGCCATGTGCTCGAGGGCTGCCGCCACGGAGGGGTGACCCATCTCGTCTACGCCAGCAGCAGCTCGGTCTACGGCGGCAACACCCGCCTGCCCTTCGGGGAGGAGCAGGGGGTCGATCATCCCGTGAGCCTCTATGCCGCGAGCAAGAAGGCGAACGAGCTGATGGCGCACACCTACAGCCATCTGTACGAGCTGCCGGCCACGGGCCTGCGCTTCTTCACCGTGTACGGCCCCTGGGGGCGCCCCGACATGGCCCTGTTCCGCTTCACCCGGGCCATCCTGGCGGGCGAGCCCATCGACCTCTACAACGAGGGCCGCATGGTGCGGGACTTCACCTACATCGATGACATCGTCGAGGGCGTGGTGCGGGTGCTGGACAGACCGGCCACACCGGATCCCGACTTTGATGCCCGCCGGCCCCACCCCGGCCGCAGCTGGGCGCCGCACCGGTTGTTCAACATCGGCAATGCCACCCCGACGCCGCTGCTGACCTACGTCGAAGCCCTGGAGCACGCCCTCGGGCGCACCGCCCGGCGCCGGCTGTTGCCACTGCAACCCGGGGATGTGCCCGCCACGGCAGCCGACACCAGTGCCCTGGAGGCCTGGACGGGCTTCCGGCCGGCCACGCCCGTGGGCGAGGGTGTCGCCCGCTTCGTGGCCTGGTACCGCGACTACTACCAGGTCTGAGGTGTGGGAGCTGCCCTAGGGTCCCAGTCCCCACTGTGCCGATGGTCGTGAGCAGCGCCACCCGCGTCGCAACTCCGCGGGCCTTCCCCCTGGCTGCCGTGAGCGGCCATCCGCTGCTGAAGCTGGCCCTTCTGCTGGCGGCCATCGACCCCGGCATCGGCGGCGTTGTCATCGCCGGGGGCCGCGGGACGGGTAAATCGGTGCTGGCCCGCGGTCTGCATGCCCTGCTGCCGGCCATCGAAGTGCTGGAAGGGAGCCTCAACGGCGAACCCGATGGCTCGGGCCTCACGCGCATCATCCCGGCCCCATTCGTGCAGGTGCCCCTCGGGGTGACCGAAGACCGGCTGCTGGGCTCGGTGGATGTGACGCGCTCCCTGCCCGAGGGACGCACCGTCTTCCAGCCCGGCCTGCTGGCCGAGGCCCACCGGGGCGTGCTGTATGTCGACGAACTGAATCTGCTCGATGCGGGGGCCCTCACCCTGCTGCTGGCCGCCGTGGGCGCCGGAGAGAACCGCGTCGAGCGGGAGGGCCTGAGCGTCAGCCATCCGTGCCGCCCACTGCTGCTGGCCACCTACAACCCCGAGGAGGGCCCCCTGCGGGATGCCGTGCTCGACCGCTTCGCCATCGCGCTGTCGGCCGACCGTCCCCTGGCCCTCGAGGAACGGGTGGGCATCGCCGACGCCGCCATGGCCTTCGCCCAGGACAGCAGCGCCTTCCTGGCCCGCTGGCAGGAGGAGACCGACGCCCTGGCCACCCAGCTCCTGCTGGCCCGCCAGTGGCTGCCGGATGTGGTCATCAGCCCCGGGCAGATCGCCTATCTGGTGCAGGAGGCCCTGCGGGGCGGGGTCGAGGGGCACCGGGCCGAGCTCTACGCCCTGCGGGTGGCCCGGGCCCATGCCGCCCTGCAGGGCCGGGACCGGATCGAGGCTGAAGATCTGCAGCTTGCCGTTCGGCTGGTGATCGCCCCGCGGGCCAGCCTGGAGCCACCGCCGGAGTCGGCGCCACCGCCGCCACCACCGCCGCCGCCCCCCGGGGAAGGGCCCGAGGAGCAGCCGGACGACCGAACGGAGGACGACGAGCCCCAGACCGACGAGACCGAGGAGCAGGAGGAGCAGGAGCCCCCGGAAGAGGACGGCACCGACGATCCACCCTCGGTGCCACAGGAGTTTCTGCTGGATCCGGACGCGACGGCCGTGGATCCTGAGCTGCTTCGCTTCCAGGGCAGCCGTCGCCGGGCCGCCCGCACTGGCTCCCGCGGCCTGGTGCTCTCGGACACCCGCGGCCGCTACGTGCGGCCCGTGCTGCCCCGGGGCCCCGTGCGGCGCATCGCCGTGGACGCGACCCTGAGGGCCGCCGCCCCTTACCAGCGCAGTCGCCGCCAGCGCCACCCGGATCGGCCCGTGGTGGTCGAGGACAGCGACCTGCGAGCGAAGCAACTGCAGCGCAAAGCGGGCGCGCTGGTCATCTTCCTGGTGGACGCCAGCGGCTCGATGGCCCTGAACCGCATGCAGAGCGCCAAGGGGGCCGTGCTGCGCCTGCTCACCCAGGCCTATGAGAACCGTGACGAGGTTGCGCTGATCCCCTTCCGGGGCGAGCAGGCCGAGGTGCTGCTGCCCCCCACCCGCTCGATCACGGCCGCCCGGCGGCGGCTGGAGACCATGCCCTGCGGCGGTGGATCGCCCCTGGCCCATGGCCTGAGCCAGGCGGCCCGCGTCGGGGTCAATGCGCTCCAGAGCGGCGATCTCTCCCAGGTGGTGGTGGTGGCGATCACCGACGGCCGCGGCAACGTGCCCCTGGCCCGATCCCTGGGCCAGACCCCCCTGGAGGGGGAGGGAGCACCGGATCTGAGGGCCGAGCTGCGCAACGTAGCCGGGCGGTACCGGCAGCTGGGGCTCGACCTGCTGGTGATCGACACCGAGCGTCAGTTCATCGGCAGCGGCATGGGTCGTGAACTGGCCGATGCCGCGGGGGGGCGGTACGTCGCCCTGCCCAGGGCCAGCGACCAGGCCATCGCCGCCATCGCCCTGGAGGCGCTGAACCGCTGACGACAGCCGGCGGAGATCAGAGATAGGGGTCACCGCGACGGCGCCGGCGGACCACCCTGGCCGGCGCGCCATAGGCGACGCAGCCATCGGGCAGATCGTGCAGCACCAGGGCCGCTGCCCCGACCACCACATCGGCACCGATGCGGATCCCATGCAGGACGCGGGCCCCCAGACAGACGGCACTGGCCTCGCCCAGATGCACCCCCCCACCCAGACAGGCCGCGGGTCCGAGGGAGGTGAAATCCCCCAGCAGACCATCGTGATCGAGGCTGGCGCCGCTGTTGATGATCGCCCCGCACCCCACCCGGGATCCGGTGCCCACCAGGGCTCCGGCCATCACCACCGTGCCCGCCCCCAGCTGTGCCGCCGGCGACACCACCGCCGCCGGATGCACCAGGCTGATGGCCCGGGCTGCGGGATGGGCAGCCCGGAAGGCCGCATCGTTCGCGGCACGGCGGGCGTTGTCTCCGATCGCGACCACGTAGCTCCCTTGCCAGTGGTCTGGAGGCCGGGGCTGCCAGGGGTGACCGAGCCGGCGGGTCGGCTCGGGCAGGTCGGCCGCGCAGAACAGGAGGTGGCGGTGGCCCAGAGCTGTGGCGATGTCGGCCACCACCCGGGCCTGGCCGCCGGCCCCCAGGATCAGCAGGGGCTCAGCGATCACCCGACCCGGTCCCGGCCGGAGCCGGGGACGGCCGGATCTCGGGGTACAGCTCGTCGAAGAACTTGCCCAGGCCGAGGGTGACGCTGCGCAGCCCGCTGACGAACACCGGATCGCCGCTGAGCTTCTGGACATCGC
Organism: Prochlorococcaceae cyanobacterium; assembly: GCA_049317465.1. Taxonomy (GTDB): domain Bacteria; phylum Cyanobacteriota; class Cyanobacteriia; order PCC-6307; family Cyanobiaceae; genus CAIQIA01. The sequence goes on from JBMOIF010000004.1 coordinate 27,519, forward strand.
CACCGATGGCATCGATGCGGCGCGTCAGCTGCTCGGCGTTGCTGAGGGTGTTACGCAGCTCGGCGAGGGTCTTGGGGTTGTCAAAGGCAGCGGTGATGTTGCGCACGTGCTGGCTGGCGGCCTTGGCGTTGCCCATGGCCACATTCGCCTCATCGGTGGCCCGGCGCAGGTTGGCCAGCACCGGCTGCGCCTGCTGCACGGCCCCGCGCAGGTCATTCACCAGGCCGTCGCCGCCATCGAGCACCCGGTCCGCCCGCCGGGCTGTTCCGGCGAAGGCCTTCGAGGTGGTGGTGACGGCGGTGGTGGTCTCGCTGACCTTGCCCACCAGGTTCTGCCCCCTGGCCTGGGTGAGCAGATCCTCCACCTGCCCCATCACCGACGACAGCGATGGGCTGGGCACCCCCTGCACCAGATCCCCTGCGCAGACCTGCCGGATGGGGTCGCAGCGCTTGTCGAGGGGGGCGACGAGGCCATCCAGGCGGGCGGGACCCTCGCTGATCAGAGCGATCTCAGGGTCACCACCCAGCAGGGACCCGCTGCGGACCTGGGCCACGATCGGCCGCGGCAGCCGCAGCTGTTCCTCGAGGATCTGAACATCCACGCGGACCCCGGTGGCGTCGGCCCGCACCCGTCGCACGGCGCCCACGACGACGCCGCGGAAACTGACGCTGCTCTGGGGCGACAGGCCGGCGGCATCGTCGAAGCGGAGGCGGAATGACCAGGTGCGCTGGCCGAAGACGGCGCCGCTGACCCAGAACCACAGGCCGATCCCGCCGGCGAGGGCTGTCAGCAGAGTGAATCCGATGGTGGCTTCGCGAAGGCTGCGGCGCATCGGCGACTCACAGCTCCGTGGGCTGCATGGGTCCGGACAGACTACCTGTCCTGAACTGGACGACGAAGGGATCGTCGCCGCTTCGGAACGCCTCAACGCTGCCCTGCCAGCGCAGGCGCCCCTGGTACAGCAGCACCACCCGTTCCGCCGCACGCTCGATGGTGCTGATCACGTGGCTGACCACCACCGAACAGCCACCGGCCACCCGGGTGGTGGTGACGATCAGATCCTCGATGCGGGTCGAGGCCACCGGATCGAGACCGGCGGTGGGCTCATCGAACAGCAGCAAGGGCCGGTTGCCCCCGTCCCGGCCCGGATCATCCACCAGGGCACGGGCAAAGCTGACGCGTTTCTGCTGTCCCCCCGAGAGTTCGCCGGGCATGCGGTCTTCGTAGCCGGCCAGCCCCACAGCCTCCAGACAGCGGGCCACCCGCTGGCGGATCTCGTCCTCAGAGAGGCGACCGTCGCGGTAGAGGAGAAAGCCGACGTTCTCGAGCACCGTCAGGGAACCGAGCAGGGCAGGGTTCTGGGACACCAGCCGCACATCGGGCGGATCGCGCTGATCCAGGCGCAGGTAGCGCTGGTGGCGGCCGAACAGCCACAGTTCGCCGCCGCTGGCCAGTTCCAGTCCGGCCAGCATGCGCAGGATCGACGTCTTGCCCGCCCCCGAAGGACCCACGATCGCCAGGCGCTCGCCGGGCAGGAGGGTCAGGTCGAGGCCGTCGAGGATCAGGCGATCCCCGCGACGAAGGTTGAGGTCGCGCATCTCGACCACCGGCGGACAGGGCTCGGTCATCTCCTTACAGTGCCCCCACGATGCTGCCTGCAGCCGCGCCATGCGTCAGCGTGCCGGTCCCCAGTCCCGCCGCGACGAGCTGGTGACCCGCTCCCGTCGGGCGGTGCAGTGGCTGCAGCCCGGCCTGGTGGTCAAGCGCTGGGTGATCACCTCGGGGCTGGGACTGGTGCTGGCCCTGCTGGGGGCCGCCATCTGGGCCGACCTCAAGCCCATCTACTGGACGATCACGACGATCGAGACCCTGCTGCGCTCCCTCGCCGGCATCGGACGGGGCTTCACAGGTCCGCTGGTGCTGCTGCTGGGGGCGGGCCTGATCGTGCTCGGGCAGAGCCGCAGCTTTGGATCGATCCAGCGGGCCCTGGCGCCCCAGAAGGACACCGCCCTCGTGGACGCCCTGCTGGCTCAGCGGCGGCTGAACCGCGGTCCGGCAATCGTCGCCATCGGTGGCGGCACGGGCCTCTCGACGTTGCTGAGCGGCCTGAAGCGGTACAGCGGCAACCTCACCGCCGTGGTCACGGTGGCCGACGACGGCGGCAGCAGCGGCGTGCTGCGGCGGGAACTGGGGGTGCAGCCCCCGGGAGACATCCGCAACTGCCTGGCGGCCCTGGCCCGCGAGGAACCCCTGCTGACGCGGCTGTTCCAATACCGCTTCACCAGCGGCAGCGGTCTCGAAGGCCACAGCTTCGGCAACCTGTTCCTCTCGGCGCTCACCGCCATCACGGGCAGCCTCGAGACGGCGATCACGGCCAGCAGCAAGGTGCTGGCCGTGCAGGGGCAGGTGGTGCCGGCCACCAGCACCGACGTGCGGCTCTGGGCCGAACTTGAGGACGGCCGCCGCATCGAGGGGGAGTCGAGCATCGGCCAGGCCGAGAGTCCGATCGTGCGGCTCGGCTGCACGCCCTCGCGACCCGAGGCCCTGCCCCGGGCCCTGGAGGCGATCGCCCATGCCGACCTGATCGTGCTCGGTCCGGGGAGCCTCTACACCTCGCTGCTGCCCAACCTGCTGGTGCCCGATCTGGTCGAGGCCATCCGCCGCTCTCCGGCGCCCCGGCTCTACATCTGCAACCTGATGACCCAGCCGGGCGAGACCGATGGACTCGACGTGACCGGCCACCTGCGGGCAATCGAAGCCCAGCTGGCGACCCATGGGGTGCAGAGCCGTCTGTTCGACGCGGTGCTGGCCCAGGAGGCACTGCCGGGAAGTCCCGCCCTTGAGTCCTATCGCGCCCGCGGCGCCGAGCCGGTCCTCTGCGATGTCGATGGACTCAGAAACCGCGGCTATCACGTGATGCTGGCGTCCATGCAGGGACGGGGTGACGGGAACGCCACCCTCCGCCATGATCCCCGCAGCCTTGCCCTGGCGGTGATGCGCTTCTACCGCAGCGTGCGGCGGCCATCGGGGTCCCGTCCTTAGGCCGGGGAGCCGTCAGTAGGCGTCCTGAAGTTCGTAGAAATCGGGCTGCACATAGTCCTTGCGCAGGGGCCAGCCGACCCAGTCCTCAGGCATCAGCAGCCGCTTCGGATGGGGATGGCCGCTGTAGGTGATGCCGAACATGTCGAAGCTCTCCCGCTCCTGCCAGTCGGCCCCGCGATAGAGGGGATAGAGGGAGGACACCGTGAGATCACCGTTCCGAGGCAGGTTCACCTCCAGGCGCACCTCCCGGGGTGGGGTGGTGCCGTCGCCCTGGGTCCACTCCTCGAGGGCCACGAGGTGGTGGAAGCTGACCAGATCGCAGCCGGGGCCTTCATCCCACGCCCCCTGGACCTGCAGGTAGTCGAAGCCGCCACTGCGCAGGGCCGTGGCCACCAGGGGCAGTGCCTCGACGGCGACGCCGAGCCGCTCGACCCCGCGGTGATCGAGGCCGCGGGACACGATGTCGAAGCCCTGGCTGGCCAGCCAGGTGCCGATGGGGCCCGGGGTGGTGGCGACGGGCTGGTCGGCGGGGGCGGGGGTGGAGCTGGAGTCAGCCATCGGTGGCGAGGGGCAGGGGCGAACGCGGGGACTGGGTTGGGAGGGTCAGGGCCATGGCCTCGGCGGCCGCCAGGGCCTGCTGCTGGGTCTCGGCGCGGAGATAGCGACCATCGATGATCGGATCCACAGCCGTGAGTCGATGCTCGACGGTGCAGTAGCGGTGCGTGGGTTCGCAGCGCCGACGCTCGGCGATCGACTCGTCGCCGACCTTCTTGCGCAGCTTGATGACCGCGTCAAAGATCGCCTCGGGGCGAGGAGGACAGCCCGGGATGTAGAGATCAACGGGGATCAGCTTGTCGACACCGCGCACGGCGGTGGTGGAATCGGCCGAGAACATGCCTCCGGTGATCGTGCAGGCCCCCATGGCGATCACGTACTTGGGTTCGGGCATCTGCTCGTAGAGGCGCACCAGCGCCGGAGCCATCTTCATGGTGATGGTTCCGGCGGTGATGATCAGATCCGCCTGGCGCGGGCTGGAACGGGGCACGAGGCCGAAGCGGTCGAAATCAAATCGGGAACCGATCAGGGCCGCGAACTCGATGAAACAGCAGGCCGTGCCGTAGAGCAGGGGCCAGAGGCTGCTCAGGCGGGCCCAGTTGTGCAGGTCATCGAGGCTGGTGAGGATGACGTTTTCGGAGAGATCGCTGGTGACGGCCGGCGCACCGACGGGGTTGCAGCTGGCAGCCCGCAGGTCGCGGAGCGCATCCACGGATGGCGGGGTGGCGGATCCAGGGGAGGAGGGGGTGGTCATCGGATTCAGCTCCACTCGAGGGCGCCCTTGCGCCAGGCGTAGGCAAGGGCCACCACCAGGATCGCGATGAACACGAGTGCCTCGATGAAGGCCAGCAGTCCTAGGCGATGGAAAGCCACGGCCCAGGGATAGAGAAAGACGGTCTCGACGTCGAAGATGACGAAGACCAGCGCAAACATGTAGTAGCGGATGTTGAACTGGATCCAGGCGCCGCCAACAGGCTCCATGCCTGATTCGTAGGTGAGTCGGCGCTCGCCGCGGCGGGAGCGCGGAGCCAGCAGGGCGTTGGTCACCAGGGCCAGCACGGGCACGGCGGCTGCAATGAGCAGGAAGCCCAGAAAGGCGTCGTAGCCAGGCAGAACGAACATCTGCGGTCGGACCTGCGGTCGTGCGGCCCAGTCTGGCACCGACGGCGGGCAACCTGGGGCGTGGGGCCCTGGATAGAGTTTCAGCGCCGACCAGCGAACCGATGGACAGCGACCAGGGGCAGATCCCCACCGCCAGCCACGATCCCGACGGCGAGGTCGCGGATGATCCGGCTGACCACCGCTGGGAATGCCGCAGCTGTGGCTTTGTCTACGATCCCGCCGAAGGCATCCGCAAGCAGGCCATCGACGCCGGGACTCCGTTCCTGGCGCTCGACGCCGCCCGCTTCCGCTGCCCCGTGTGCCGAAGCCCCGTCGAGGCCTTCCGGGACATCGGTCCCCGCAACCGCGCCAGTGGATTCGAGGAGAATCTGAAGTACGGCCTGGGGGTGAACAGCCTCACCCCCGGCCAGAAGAACGTTCTCATCTTCGGCGGTCTCGCCCTGGCCTTCGCCTTCTTCCTGTCCCTTTACTCCCTGCGCTGATGCCTGCGCCCCTGTCTGTCCGTCCCCTGCGGGCCCTCCGGGCCGCGGCCTCCCTGATGCTTGTGGTGCTGCTGACCACGGGTTGCGTCACCACGGGGCTGCCCCTGGCCAGCGCAAGCCCGTGGCAGATCCAGACCCTCGACACCGGCGGCAACCCCCTGGACGTGGCCTTCAGCGATGACCGCCACGGCTTTCTGGTGGGCAGCAACCGCCTCGTGATGGAAACCGACGACGGGGGAGCATCCTGGGAGACCCGGCAGCTGGATCTGCCCAGTGACGAGAACTTCCGGCTGATCAGCATTGATTTCCGGGGTGAGGAGGGCTGGATCGCGGGCCAGCCGGGCCTGCTGCTGCACAGCGACGATGCCGGCCAGAACTGGACCCGCCTGCTGCTCGACACGAAGCTTCCCGGAGACCCCTACCTGATCACCGCCACGGGGCCGAACGAGGCGGAACTGGCCACCAATGTGGGCGCCATCTATTCCACCCGCGATGCGGGTCGCAGCTGGCAGGCCCTGGTGAGCGATGCCGCGGGCTCGGTGCGTGACCTGCGCCGCAGTGACGACGGTCGTTATGTGAGCGTGTCGAGCCTGGGGAACTTCTTCTCGACCTGGTCCCCGGGCGAGCCTGTCTGGCAGGTGCACCAGCGGGTCAGCAGCCAGAGGCTGCAGTCCATGGGCTTCCAACCCGACGGTCGCCTCTGGATGGTGACCCGTGGTGCCCAGCTGCGCTTCAACCCCGATGCCACGGATGTGGAGGCCTGGAGCAAGCCGATCATCCCGATCACCAACGGGTTCGGCTACCTCGACATGGCGTGGGGACCGGACGGGGACCTCTGGACGGGCGGCGGCAGCGGCACCCTGCTGGTCAGCCGCGACGGCGGTGACAGCTGGCAGCGGGACCCGGAGGGCGCCGCCAGCCCCACCAACTTCACCCGTCTGATCTTCCCGGGCGGTGGCAAGGGCTTTGCCCTCGGTGAGCGCGGATCGCTGCTGCGCTGGGTCGGCTGAGGCCACACACGCTCTGTAACCTTTGGCGCGACGACCACGGGCCAACCCTTAGGATCGCTGGGCTGACAAGGGAGGTGAGATGGCCGCCGGTTCCACCGGGGAACGTCCGTTCTTCGAGATCATCACAAGCATCCGCTACTGGGTCATCCACGCTGTGACCCTGCCGGCGATCTTTTTGGCTGGCTTTCTCTTCGTGAGCACGGGCCTCGCCTACGACGCCTTCGGCACGCCACGCCCAGATGCCTACTTCCAGGCTGGTGAGCAGAAGGCCCCTGTCGTGAGCCAGCGTTACGACGGCAAGTCGTCCCTGGATCTGCGTCTTCAGAACTGATCCCTCACCATGACGTCCTCTTCCCCCACAACGCCCCGCAGCTATCCGATTTTCACGGTGCGCTGGGCCGCTCTCCACGCCCTCGGCATTCCCACGGTGTTCTTCCTGGGTGCCCTGGCCGCCATGCAGTTCATCCGCCGCTGAAGATCGCCATGCAGCGCAATCCCAATCCCAACAACCTGCCGGTCGAACTCAATCGCACCAGCCTCTACCTCGGTCTGCTGCTTGTTTTCGTGACCGGTGTGCTGTTCTCCAGCTACTTCTTCAACTGAGACCAGACCGATGAGCGGAAAGAAATCAGCCCTTCCTGACGGCCGTATTCCCGACCGTCTTCCTGATGGCCGTCCTGCTGTGCCCTGGCGCAGCCGTTGGACCGAAGGAGTTCTGCCCCTCTGGCTGGTGGCCACCGCCGGCGGGATTGCAGTGATCTTCGTGGTGGGCCTGTTCTTCTACGGTGCCTACGTGGGTGTGGGTTCGGCCTGAGCCGAAACGATCATCCAAACAACAACCCCCGAGGCATGATGAATGCTTCGGGGGTTTTTGATTGTCCAGATTCAGACGAATTGACAAACCGAGGGGCCGCTCACGATCAGCGTGACGTGGTCTGGAGTAGGACATTTCTGTTGGTGTTGCCACCGCCGCCACCGCCACCACCGCCGTTGCTGGATGTGGTGATGCCGACGACGGCACCCACAACGGCGGCGGCGCCAAGCAGGATCCAGCCAAGACTGGAGCCGGCAGCCGCGGCCACAGGGGCGGCCGCCGCAGGGGCACTGAAGGCCAGGGGGCTGGCGGGCACCAGGGGATCACAGGTGCAGGCCTGAACAATCCGCACAGGGGCCTTGGTCACGGCGGGGACGGATCCCGTCGACGACTTCCAGAGGCCACGCACCGGCGGAGCCGGCGTGTAGGGCCGACAGCCACAGACCCCGGTGAGATCAACCACCCAGGTGCTGCCCGGCGGGATGGACTGGGAGGGCTGCACCACCAGTTGCGAGCCGGACTGAAGGAGCTGCACCCGCTGGGGATCGGAGGCCTCCATGGTCTCAACGGTGCTCAGGGTGCCGTCCTGACCGCGCTCAAGAATGCGAACAGGGCCCTTGATTCCCTGGGTGCTGCGTCCGAGCTGGATGACGAACCGATCGGAGGCATCGGTGACGGCAACCGCGTCGGGAGCGACGACCTGGTCAGCCTGGGCGATGGGAACAGGCTCAACGGCCGTGGCCGGCAAAGCCACGGAGCAGAACATGAATCCAACAGCGAGATAAGTTGGACGCATTGGCCTGACCTTTAGTCATCTTAGTTTCCTAAATCGTAAGGACGTGAGCGGGGGCTGACCATCGCATATGCACAATCCCACGGGATTCGCACAAGTCCATCGAGACACGGGCCAATCCTTGGCTTGGGAACGTCTCAGAAGGATTGGGTCAGGCGTCCATAGACACGGGTGCTGCACGAGCGGTCGGGGCAGTCGTCCTGGATATAGCTGGGCGTGTTGCCGAGGAAATCGGTGGCCAGCACCGACAGGGTGAGCGGCCAATCGGCGAAGGGCTTGACGGCCACGCCAGCCGTGAATCCGTAGCCGAACCACTCGGCGCCGATCGAGATTCGGTCGTTGAAGAAGAATCCGAGGGAGCCGATGGGACCCCAGGTGCAGTCGCTGCCGCTGGGGAAGGTGGTGCTGGTGATGGCTCGGGAACCCCCGCAACTGGTGCGGCCGAGCCAACCGTTGCCCTTGTACCCGTAGAGATCGGAACCGACACCGGCCGTAGCCACCAGCAACGGCGGACGCTCGCCAGCTCCCAGCGGCACCGCCTGGGAGATCACCGCGTAGAAGTCGCGGCCGAGGTCGATCTTGTCGTCGAACTGCACCACCTGCTCACCACCGATGGCCAGACCCGTCTGGGGACCGAGGTTGACGGCGGCACGGAACCCTAGGTGCTGGCCTGAGAAGGCAGGGGTGCCGCTGTTGCGGCTGCTGAGACTCTGAACGCCCCACTGCAGGGCGAGGCTGGCGGGCCCCACCCGCAGGGGTGCGACATCCACATAGACCTGGGCATCGGCACAGTCGAGGCTGTCGTTGGAACAGGGGCGGGTGCGGCTGATGCCCACCCCGGTGACCGACCCCCAGAGGCGCTGGTCCTGGGCGAAGCCATTGGGAACCTGGAACACCGCCGCGGGATAGACGCGGCCGTTGACCGTCAGATCCCTGGCAAGGCCCCGCACCACCAGGCGCCGCCGGGGCTGGGCCTCCGGCACCGCTGCCGCTGGCGCCGGTTCGGGGCTTGGGACAACCTCTGGAGCTGCCGCCGGGGCCGGAGCCGGATCCACCTGGAGGGATTGGGGTGGGGTCCAGGCCTGCAGAGACGGCATCTGCCAGCGCTCCTGGGGGAGCGGAGCAGAGGTCTGCTCCTGCCAGGCCACGGCGGCGCGGGGGGACGGTGACACCTGCCATTCGACGGCCCTTGCCTGAAGAGGAGCGAATCCCGCGAGCAGCAGGATCAGGGGATGCAGGGCGGGGAGGTGTCTCATGGCAGGGGGGATGGAGCATCGAGGGGCTCGGGGAGGAGGGCCCTGGCCCGCAGCACGGCCTCCTGCAGATCAGTGGGGCTGGGCAGCGCTTCGGCAGACTCCTGGGGAACCGCCGTGGCGGTGGGCTCAGCCAGCGGCACCTCAACCGGATCGGGCACCGGCATCGCCACAGGGGTCGGGGCCAGAGCCGGGGCCGGGGTCGGCATCGGGTCTCGCCGGACAACCGGGGCTGCGGGCGCCTGGGCCGGCGGCATGGCCACAACCGGATGCTGCTGTCGTGTCTGCGGCGGTGGCGCCGCAGCAGGCTGGTACACCCGCAGCTGACGCGGGCGCCGCAAAGGTGGCACCGCAGGCGGGGGCGGAGGTGTGACGGCGGGAACCGGCGCCATGGCCTGGACCCCGGCATCGGGCGCCAGGCCGGTCTCTCCGAACAGGGCACCCCAGAGGGCCAGGTTGGGGCCGAGCACTAGCAGCAGCAGGCGCGCGTCGTTCACGATCACTTCAGCAGCTGGAACAGAGTGAGGCCGTTGACCAGGCCCCCGAGGGTGCGCATGGCACCGCCCACGGCATCGGTGGCGCGGCCGAGGGCACTGCGGTTGACCACGATGGTGTCGCCGTCCCGAAGGGGTGGGTTGGCCTGGCTGGACACGGGTTCATCCAGGGAGAGCCTGAAGCTCTGCCGCGTGACGCTGCCGTTGCGGTTGAGCCGCACCAGCTGCACGGATCCCTGATCGGCCCGCATGTCCCGCGGGCCTCCGGCGGCAAGCAGAGCCTGCACCAGAGGCGTGCCAGCCGGCAGCTCCTGGCGGCCGGGGTTGTTGACCTCACCCATCACGTTGACCTTGATCTGCCGGGGGGAGAGGTTGTTGGCGGCCACCTCGGTGGCAACGGCATCCGGCTGGGCCACGCGCCCGACGCGCACGATGTCGCCATCGAAGAGCAGCGGGTTGTTGATCTGGTCACCGTCGCGCACCAGCGAGAGCAGATCAAAGCGCGCCATTTTGTAGCTGTCACCACGGCCCGGCAGCCGCCGACGCACGGCAACGTCGCGAAGGTTCGCATTCACGGTGACCCCCCCCGCCTTCTGGATGGCATCGACCAGAGTCGGGGGACCGAAGGCGGCCGTGCCCACCGTCCGGGATGCATCGGCGCTGGAGGCGGTGTTGCCGGGAGCCATCGAATACAGGCCCGGGGTGGTCACCTCGCCCACCAGGGAGACCCGCACCGGCCGTGGGCGGACCAGGCGGAGGGTCAGCTCGGGCCGTCGCAGCTGCCGGCCGTACAGCTGCGTGAGAAACGCCGTGGCCTGGGGGAGGGTGAGGCCGTCGAGCTGAACGGTGCCCACGAGCGGCAGGGCCGCCGTGCCGTCGCTCAGCACGTCCACCGATCCGGAGTAGCTGCGGGCGTCATGCAGCTGCAGATCGAGGGCATCGCCCGCCCCGAGGATGTACTGATCACTCACCTGTGGGGCGGAGCCGACAGGCAGAGCCGCCAGCAGCAATGGCAGGACGGTGGCGATGGCAGGCATGACGACCTCCGGCGCGCCGATTGTTCCACGGTCAGGAGCGGTCGGCAGGCGGCGCGTGCCAGTCCTGCGAGGGATAGCCTCCGCCCATGACATCGGCTTTCCCCGCTGGCCGTGGCCGTTCCCTGGCCAGGCTTCTCGGCTACACGCTGCTGAGCCTGTACGTGCTGGGGCTGCTGGCCAGCCTGCTGCCTCTGCCGATCAACGACCCCGGTGCCGCCCTCGGGCTGCTGGGCCAGGCCATCGACGGCGGTGGTCTGGTGGCGGTGGCCGTGGTGGCCTTCCATGCCGGCCTGGGCGGCGACAGCCGGCCGGCCCCCTGGGAGCAGCGGCTGGGAACCCTGGCCCCCGCCCTGCTCATGGCGGCGGCCATCGTTTACCTGGCCCTGGGCCTGAGCGTGCTGCCGGTGGGCCTCAGGATCCGCAGCCAGGGGATGACCCAGCTGCAGGGTCAGCTCGCCGGCGGGCGCAGCCTGCTCGAGGAGCTGCGCCGGTCGGTGCAGGCGGCCCCTGACCCTCAGTCCCTGGGGACCCTGCTGCGGAACCAGCCTCAGCTGGCCCAGGGTCTGACCGGTGACCTGGCCCGGGACCGGCCGCTGCTGCTGGCCCGGATAGACCGGGACGGGGCGGCGCTGGCGGAGGCCGCCCGACGCCGGGGGGCCGAAACCAACGCACGGTTGCTGCGTCAGATGCTGCGGCTGCTCCTGAGCGGCGTGGTGCTGGCGGGTTTCCATCTGCTGGCCGCCCTGATCTGGCGGACTCCGGCCCGGAGGTCATGACCCTGCCCCTGCTGCTGCTGGGGACCATCGCCTCGGCCCAGCTGACCCTCTACTGGCGCTCGGGGGGGCGCCTGGAGACCGTGGCCCTGATGGCCAGCCTCAGCTGGCTGGGCGGTGCCCTGCTGCTGGCCGATGCCGGCGGCCCGCTGGCGGTCCGCCGGCGGGCCTGGGCCCTGGGGCTGCCCGGGCTGATCTGGACCCTCTTGGTGCTCACGAACGTGGGCCGGCTGTACGACCCGTTGCTGCATCTGTTGCCGCTTGTGGTGCTGCCGGCCCTCGGCCTGCTGGGCGGCGTGCCGCTGCGATCCCGGCCGATGGTCGATCTGGTGGCCATGGGCCTGCTGCTGCCCCTGCAGCTGCTGCTCAACCGGCTGCTGCCTCAGCTGCCGCTGGCCCGCACCACCGCAGAACTGTCGGCCTTTCTCGTCTGGCTGGGCGGCGGCTCGGCCCTGGCGGAAGGAGCGGCGGTGCGGCTGCCGGGACGCACCCTGGTGGTAGGGGCCAGCTGCACCGGAGCCGAAACCCTCAGTCTCTGCCTGGCGGGGCTGGTCATGCTGGCCCTGCTCTTTCCGGTGCCCTGCCTGCAGCGCCACCGCGGCAGCGGGCTGCTGCTGCTCGGAGCCCTCAGCCTGGGGGCTGCCTTTGTGCTCAACGGCCTGCGGGTCGCGGTGCTGGCCCTGACTCCGGCCGATGCGTTCGTCTTCTGGCATGACGGCGGTGGCTCCCACCTGTTCGCCATGGCCAGCCTGGCCGTGCTGGTGGCCGCCTACCTGGCCCTGACCGAATGGAGCCTGCGGCAGTCATGACCTCTCCGGGAGCCCGCCGGGCCGTGCTGCTGGTGCTGCTGGCCTGGGGGGGAGGCGTCGCCATCGACAGCACCATCCGCGGGGGGGGAGACGGACGGCCTCTTGCCCTTCCCGCCAGGCTGACCGTGCCGACGGGAACGCTGCACCGCCGCACCGCCGCCGCCGACCGGGGGCCGTTGCCTGCGGGGGTGCTGCTGGGGCAGGCCGCCGACTACGGCGGCGGCGCCGGGGACTGGCTCAAGGTGCGGCAGCTGCTGCTGGCCTCCCGGGGACGCAGCGTGGCTCTGCCTCTCGATGACGTGAACAGGGCCCTCGCCAGCGCCGGAGCCGACGGCCGCTGTGTGACCGACGGCCAATCGAGCCCACCTTGGGGGCGATGGCAACAGCTCACCCGGCTGGCGGGACTGCGGCCCCGGCCGGCCCATCAGTGCCTCTGGGTCGCCGGGTCGCCGACCGCCGCCGCCGCCCTGACCCGGGCCCTGGCCAGTCCGGGGGCTGACCCTCCGCCGGGGGAAGTGTCCGCCGCCCGCCCTGCACCCCGCTGACCCTGGATAGGGTCCCGCCCATGGCTGCCCAGATCCTGCCGCAGATCCAGACCAGGCCCGCCAGCCCGGATCTCCCCCAGGTGGTGCAGTCGGATGGTGGCAGTCCTGAGCGTGGGGCGGGCGAGCGGCACGACGGGGATTCTTCGCTGGTGCGGCTGCTGCGGGTGCTGTACCGCCGCCGCACCACCGCCCTGCTGACCGCCGGAGCGGTCACCCTCCTCGGAGGGCTGGTGACCCTGCAGCGTCGCCTGGTTTCGCCCCTTTATCAGGGCGGCTTCACCCTGCTGATCGCCGATCCGGTGAACGAGCCCGGAGCCGGGGCTCCGGTTGCCGAAGGCGGTGGAGCCTCCCTGGACGCCCTGGCGCGCAACGCCATGCGCAACGACGTGCCAACCCTGATCCGGGTGCTGCAGAGCCCGGCGGTGCTCGGTCCTGTGGATGATGCCCTGCGGGCCCGCGGCATCACCGAACTGCCGACGGTGAAGGTCACCCTCCAGGCAGCCGATCCCGACCAGAAGACGCCGATCCTGGCCAGTGGTGTTCTCGGAGTCCAGGCGGTGGGCCGGGATCCCCAGGTGCTGCAGCTCACCCTGGGTCTGGCCCAGCGGGAGATGCTGGGCTGGGCCCTGGAGCAACGGCGGACCAAGCTGGCCCAGGGGGTGCGCTTCCTGGACCAGCAGGCGCCGGTGCTGCAGCAGAAGAGCGACCGGCTGCAGCGCGACCTCGAGCGCTTCCGCACCGTCCATGGCGTCATCCAACCTGAACAGGAGGCCACCACCCTCCGCGGCCAGCTCGAAACGGTGCGCAACCGTGCCATCGCCCTGCAGGCCGAACAGGCCCGGCTGCTGGAACTCCGGGAGCAGGTGCGCCAGGGAAACCTGACCGCCCGCGCCTTCATCGACACCCCCACCGAAGGCAACCGAGGCGGAACCGTGGCGGTGGGACTCGACAACCAGCCCCTGCTGGAGCAGCTGACGAAAGTGGAACAGCAGCTGGCCGAGACCCGCGCCCAGTTCCGCGACGACAGCCTTCAGGTCCGCAGCCTGATGGCCACCCGCGACCAGCTGCGCCCGCTAGTGCACCGCAAGGAGCTGCAGGCGCTCGACACCTCCCTCCGCCTCAACGCCCAGGCCCTGCAGGCCAGTGTCGGCCAGCAGCAGCGGCTGGCCAGCGAGTTCCGGCGGCTTCCGGCCCTGCTGAGGGCCTACGAATCGATCAACCAGCGCCTGCGGGTGGCCCAGGGAAATGTCGAGAGCTACCTGCGCACCCGCGAACAGTTCCAGCTCGAGATCGCCCAGAAAAACATGCCCTGGAAGGTGATCGTGCCCCCGGCGGTCAACCCCGAACCCGTGGAACCGAAGCTGTCGCGGGGACTGCTGCAGAGCCTTGCCCTGGGACTCGTGGCCGGAGCCGGGGCCGCCCTGCTGCGCGATCGTCTCGACACGGCCCTGCAGGAGCCCGAGGAGGCGCGAAAGGCCCTGGCACTGCCACTGCTGGGCCACATTCCCTGCCAGGTCGGGGCTGCCGGCCAGGATGCCGAAGGGTTCGCCGTGCAGGAAGCCTTGCGGGAACTGGCCTCGAGCCTCCGCTTTCTCGAGGGGTCCCGCAGCCGACGCAGCCTGGGGCTCACCAGCGCCCTGCCCGCTGAAGGCAAGAGCCACGTCTCCCTGCTGCTGGCCCGCACCCTGGCCGAGCTGGGCCAGCGGGTGCTGCTGGTGGATGCCGACCTGCGACGACCCCAGCTGCACCAGCGCCTCGGCCTGAGCAACAGCCGCGGACTCACCACCCTGCTGGGGGCTGACCCTCCGGACCTGTTTCAGGTGCTGCAACCGGTGCCGGGGCTGGATGCCCTCGCCCTGCTGTCGGCGGGACCGCTGCCCCAGGACCCCCCCCGCCTGATCGGCTCGTCGGCCATGCCCAACCTGGTGCAGCGGCTGGGGGACAGCGGGCTCTTCGATGTGGTGCTCTACGACCTGCCGCCGGTGCTGGGTCTGGCCGACGCCTCGCTGCTGGCCGGACACCTCGACGGGGTGCTGCTGCTGGTGAGCCTTGGCCAGGTGCCGCGGCGACGGTCCCTGGCGGCCCTGGAGCGACTGAAGGAGGCCCGGGCCTCGGTCCTGGGGGTCGTGACCAACCGCCAGCAACCCGCCGCGGCGGACGCCGACCGCCACCCCACCTATCGCTACTACACCAGTGCAAGCCCTGATGGGGCCAGCCCCGACCTGCGCCAGCGCTTCAGGCGGTGGCTCGAGGGTTGACATCTGCCCGCTGCCGCTGGGGCAGGGGATGGACGGTGGCCCCCGGCGACGCCGGCCTGTAATCGGACACCAGGGTCGGGAGCAGGGCCAGGGCCTGGCTCTCTTCACCGTGGTGGAGGTGTGCGAGCAACCTGGCCACCGCCGGCAGGAGCCGTTCCGCCGGCAGGCCTCCCTCGCGGGCCCGACGGATGCGTGGATGAAACGTGGGCTCGTCTTCAGGGGAGATCAGAAGCTCCTCGCGCAGTTTCTCGCCCGATCGCAGGCCGGTGAAACGGATGGCGATCTCGCCGTCGGGGTGGTCGGCATCACGCAGGGTGCAGCCCGAGAGAAGGATCATCTGCCGGGCCAGATCGACGATGCGCACCGGCTCACCCATGTCGAGCACGAACACCTCCCCACCCCTGGCCAGGCCAGCGGCCTGCAGCACCAGCTGCACCGCCTCGGAGACGGTCATGAAGTATCGGGTGACATCGGGATGGGTGACCGTGACCGGCCCACCGGCCTCGATCTGCGCCCGGAACCGCGGCACCACCGACCCCGAGGAGCCCAGGACGTTGCCGAAGCGCACGATCGCGCAGACGGGGCCGCCCGCTTCGGCGGCCTGACACTGCACCAGCTGTTCGCAGATGCGCTTGCTGACCCCCATCACATTGGTGGGTCGCACGGCCTTGTCGCTGGAGACCAGCACAAACCGGCGCAGCCCCGCCTCCCGGGCCGCCGCCAGGGCCGCCTGGGTGCAGCGGATGTTGTTGGCCAGTCCGCTGCAGGGGTTGGCCTCCACAAGCGGCACATGCTTGTAGGCGGCCGCATGGACGAGCACCTCCACCCCCTGGCGGCGGCAGAGGTCGGTGAGGGTCCGGCCGTCGCAGGCATCGAGCAGAACCGCCAGGGCCCGGTCGCCGTCACCGGCGTCGATGAGCCGCTGCTGGATCGTGTAGAGAGCTGCCTCGCTGCGCTCGACCAGCACCAGCCTGCGGGCCCCGGCCCTGAGGGCCTCGCGGCAGAGCTCGGAGCCGATCGATCCGCCGGCGCCGGTGACCAGCACACAACGACCGGCCACCGCCTCGGCCAGCAGCCCGGGCAGGGGCTGACCCGGCTCCCGGCCGAGCAGCTCCTCCAGAGAGAGGGGCCGCAGCTCGGTGAGCTGCTGGCGGCCGGCCGCCAGGTCAGCCAGGGAGGGGACCGTGAGCACCTGGAGACCCTGGCGCCGCAGGGCGGCTGCGATGGCCAGCCGGCGGGTGCGGGACAGCGACGGCACAGCCAGCAGGGCCTGAAGCAGCCCGTGGCGTTGGATCAGGGACGGCAGCCTGGAAGGCGCGACGATCACCACCCCCTCCAGGGAGAGGCCCCACAGGCGGGGATCGTCATCCAGCACGGCCACCAGCCGCACCCGCCCCTCCCGCAGCAGTTCACGGGCCAGCCGCTGGCCCGCGGCACCGGCGCCGTAGATCACCGTCGCCGGGCGCACCGCCAGGGCCGGCAGGGTGGCCTGGCGGCCCACGTCCCGCAGCACGATGCGGCTGCCCACCAACAGGCCGCTCAGCAACAGCCAGAGCAGGGGCCAGAACGATCGGGGGGGCAACGGCATCCCGGCGAGGGTGACGCTGAGCAGCAGCAGCAGCACCACCACGAGAGAACGCGGCAGCAGTTCGTAGAGCGTGCGGCTGCCGGATGCCCTGGTGAGACCGCGATACCAGCCGCTGGCGAGCAGCCACGGCAGGGTGATGGCTTCGGCCAGCAGCAGCACCGAGGGCAGCTGGGCCAGGAAATGGCCGGGCAGGGGCAGGTTGAGCCTGAGGACGAAGGCCCCCCAGACCGCCAGGGCGGTGAGGCCTGCGTCAAGGGCCAGGAGCACGAACAGCCGCGGGCGCAGACGGGGAGGCATTGCCCGACGCTATGCAGCGTGCCGCAGGCTGACCGCGGGGTTGTGCCAGTGGCCCCTCAGGCGGCAGCGGCGGCGAGCACCCGCCGCAGTCCAGCGATCCAGCGCTCCAGCTCCGCAGCGGGCAGGGTCGGCGCCAGCGGCAGCATCAGGCTCGTCTCCCCGAGCTGGCGGGCCACGGGCAGCGGTTGCGGTGGGGCCAGGCCGGCCGTGAGGAAGCTGCGCTCGCGATAGATCTCGCTGCACGAGCCCGACAGGGCCGGCAGGCCGAGGGCCGCGAGTTCGGCCAGGATCCGGTCCCGGCTCCAGCCCGCCGCCAGGGCGCCGGGACGGACGAAGGCATGGAAGCGGTACCAGGCGTGCTCAACGTGGGCCGGCGGCAGCGGCACCCGCACCGCCGCCAGGTCGACGAGGGCATCGCTGAGCAGGGTCGCCTGGCGCTGGCGACAGGCCCGCCACTCCGGCAGCCGCCGCAGCTGCAGCCGGCCGATGGCGCTCTGCATCTCGGTGAGCCGGAAGTTGCTGCCGAAGCGGTCATGGAGCCAGCGGAACCCGGGGGGATGGTCACCCCGCTGCAGCGCCTCCAGGGTCTTGCCGTGGTCCCGCATCGACCAGAGCACGTCATGGAGATCGTCGCGGCCGGTGGTGACCATGCCCCCTTCGCCACCGGTGCTGATGATCTTGTCCTGGCAGAAACTCCAGGCCGCCACCGCCCCGACCGAGCCCACCGAGCGCCAGGTGCCGTCCGACCGCCAGCGGGCGCCGTGGGCCTGGGCGCAGTCCTCCACCAACCCGAGCCCATGGATGCGGGCCAGATCGTCCAGCTCCTCCAGGGGGGCGGGCCAGCCATTGAGGTGCACCACGGCGATCGCCCGGGTGCGGGGGCTGATCAGGGGGGCCACCGTGGCCGCCGTCAGGCACTGGCTGTCGGGATCGACGTCGGCGAACACCGGCCTCACCCCCAGCAGCACGGCGGCGCTGGCGGTCGCCACGAAACTGCGGGGCGTGGTGATCAGCTCGTCGCCGGGACGCAGGCCCAGGGCCCGGTAAGCCGCCGCCAGGGCCAGGGTGCCGTTGGCCATGGTCAGGGCATGGGGCACCCCGCACCAGGCCGCGAACTCGCGTTCGAACGACCGCCCCTCATCCCCGGTCCAATGGTTCACCCGGCCCGAAGCCAGCACCCGCATCACGGCCGCCTGCTGCTCCTCGTCGTAGTGGGGCCAGAACGGCGCGGGACGGGAGGTCGTCATGCCAGCGACACCTTCAGGGGGCAGTCTGGGGCCAGGCTGGGTTCAGCGGCGACCCACCGGCCGTGCCGGATTGCCGGCCACGACGACGCCGGCAGCCACGTCGCGCATCACCACCGCCCGGGCCCCCACCACCGCCGCCGCCCCGATGGTCACCCCCGGACCGATGAACGCCTCGGCGGCGACCCAGACCCCGTCGTCGAGGCGGATCGGCGGCCGCAGCAGCGGAAAGGCCGGATCGTGGTGGTCATGGCTGCCGGCACAGAGATGGCAGCCCTGGGAGAGCACCACGCCACGACCCAGGCGGATGGTGCCCAGGGCATAGAGGGTGACGGCACGGGCCACGACACAGCCGTCGCCGAGCACCAGATTCCAGGGCTGATGGATACGGGCCCCCGGGTAGATCCGCACCTGGCGACCCACCCGCGCGCCGAAGCCCCGCAGCAGCAGGTTGCGCCACCACCAGAGGGGCCTCGGACTGCAGCGCCAGAGAGGTCGCAGCAGAGCCCAGGCGACCCGGCGCAGATCATCGCGACGGCGGTAGGGGCGCCGCTGGGCGACGGCCATGGTCATGACAGCCACAGGTGGATCAGATCTTCGGCCCGGGCAGAGGTGTGCTGCAGGGCCGCCTGCCGAGCCCCCCGGGCCAGGCGGCGGCGGTGGCCGGGGTCCGCCGCCAGGGCCGCCAGGGCCGCCGCCGTGGGCCGGGCCGCCCCCGGGCCTGGGGGCAGAAGCAGGCCGCAGCCGTGATGCTGCACCAGGTCCGCCAGGGCCGACCTCGGCGGAGCGATGGCCAGAAGCGGACAGCCGGCCGCCAGGGCGGTGAAGGCCTTGCTGGGGAGGGACGCCGCGGCCAGTCCTCCCGCCAGGGCCACCACGGCCAGATCGGCGGCCGCCAGGGCGACCGCCAGCCCCTCGGGGGGGAGGGGGTCGAGGAAGACGACCTGCTGCTGCATCCCCCGGCGGCGAACCCGATGCTGCAGCTGCGGGCGGCGCCCCCCCTGGCCCACCAGCAGCAGCCGCGCCCCAGGCGGCGGCAGCAGGGGCAGGACTTCGAGCAGGGGCTCGAGCGGATGGCTGAAGCCCAGATTGCCGGCGTAAACCAGCAGCAGCGCCCCCTCGACCCCGTGGCGGCGCCGGAAGTCAGCCACGGCCGGGGATGGCGCCGGCGGCAGCGGCGCCCCCCAGGGGGGCACCACCCGCACGGAGCGGGCCCAGGCGGCCTCCGTGGCGAAGCAGGGGCGCAGGGCCTCGGCCATCGGGGCACTGAGGGTGATGACCCGCTCGGCCCCGCGGACCACCCGCCGGTTGAGCCAATGCCAGACCGCGATCACCGGTGCCAGCGCCAGGCGCGGTCCCGGCCCCAGACCCGCGAGCACCTGCGGATACAGGTCGTAGAGCAGCAGGCTGTAGGGGCGACGGGCCAGGGGGGCCAGGAGCGGCGCCAGCGGAGGGTTGCTGACCACCAGCAGCGGACCGGCGGCTGTGGCGTGCCGGCGGCGGCCGTCACGCCACAGCCGCCAGGCGAGCCAGAGGCTGAAGCCGCCCCAGGAGATCAGACGCAGGGGGGCCGATGTGCGCCGGTAGGCCGGGCCGCGCCGCAGCCGCAGGGGGGGCAGCGACGACGGCAGCGCCCCACCGGCCATCAGGGTCACGGCACCGCGCCGCGCGGCAGCGGCCACCACATCGGCGAAGAGGGGCCCCACCGTCTGGTTCACCAGCAGCAGATCGGGCGGGTCGGCCATCAGCCTCGTCCGGTGAAGGGGGCCATCGTGGCCTGGTCCGGGGCGCTGATGCCCCGTCGCCCCAGCACCACCAGGGGGGTGCGCACCAGGATCAGCAGGTCCAGCACCAGGGAGCAGTGGCGCACGTACCAGACATCGCAGGCGAAGCGCCGCCGCCAGCGCAGGCTGTTGCGACCACTCACCTGGGCCCAGCCCGTGAGGCCGGGACGGAGCTGCAGCCGCCGGGCCTGGCGAGGGCTGTAGAGGGGCAGGTAGGCCGGTGGCAGGGGGCGGGGACCCACCAGGCTCATCTCGCCGCGCAGCACATTCAGCAGCTGGGGCAGCTCGTCGAGGGAACTGGCCCGCAACCGGCGCCCGAAGGGTGTCATCCGCTCGGCATCGCTGCCGCGCCCGGGGCCCACCGGCAGGAGGCTGCGGAACTTGAACAGTCGGAACGGTCGACCATGGCGGCCGCTGCGCTCCTGCACATGGAAGACCGGTGCCCCCAGCCGCCAGTGCACCAGCAGGGCCAGCAGCAGCAGCAGGGGCAGCAACAGCAGCAGGGCCAGCAGGGCCAGCAGCCGGTCGGCCAGATGCTTGAACCCGAGATACGGCGTCGACGTCATGGAATCGACGGCCCGCATACCCAGCCGGGCCTGGCGGCCTGCCCCTGCAGCCAGGCGTAGAGCTCCAGGGTCTGGCGGGCCACCCGGTCCCAGCCGTGGTGACGCTCCACGAAGCGGCGCCCGGCGGCCCCCATGGCCGCCGCCGCTCCGGGGGACAACCGGTGCCAGCGCTGCAGCGCTGGCACCAGCACCGCCGGGTCCGGCGGTGCCGACCAGGCCGCCTCCACCCGGAAGGCCTCCGGCAGATGGCACCCAGGACTGAGCAGACAGGGCAGACCCCAGGCCATCGCCTCCAGGGCCGCCATCGGCAACCCCTCGCTGTGGGAGGGCAGCACGAACCCTTCCGCGTGGTGATAGCAGCTGTCGCGCTGGCGTCCCGCCACCGCCCCGACCGACAGCACCTGCGGCAGGGGGCGCCGCTGCAGCCGCCGCTCCAGGGCACCACCATCACCGAACCCCGCCAGCACCAGCCAGGCATCAGCGACGCCGGCCTCGACCGTCCAGCGCTCCCAGGCCTGCAGCAGAGGCTCCAGGCCCTTCTTGGCATGGAACCGGCCCAGAAACAACAGCACCCGCGCCCCCGGCGGCAGGCGACCGTGCCAGGGGGGGGGCGGCAGGGGCGTCCCACGGTCGGGCAGGTCGACCCCGTTCGGGATCAGGGCCACCGGCACGTTGAGGCCCAGAGCCTGCAGGGCCTCGGCTTCGGGGCGGCACAGGGCCTGCAGACAACCGGCGCTGGCCAGAGTGCGCCGTTCGCCCCACCACCACAGCAGCGCCTTGAGCAGCGGCCGACGACGGGCGGCCCAGGGGTCGAGCATGCCGTGGGGCGTCACCACGAGCGGCAGCCCCGACCGCCGCAACCGCCGCGCCGCCCGGCTGGAGGCCAGCCAGAGGCCATGGCTGTGCACCACCGCCGCACCGGCGGCGAGCGCCGCCCGCCGTTGGTCGCCGACGTCGGCAGGGCAGAGATGCGCCCCCAGGCCCTGGCAGCGCTGGGCAGCGGCCAGACGACCGACGGCGACCCCGATGCCGCCGGACCGGCGCGGGTCAGCGCTGCTGAGCAGATGGGCGACGGTCATCGGCGATGGGGATGAGCAGCAGCAGCGGCGGCAGCACCGTGAACACGGCCAGCATGACCACCTGCGGCAGGTAGCCCCGGCTCACCAGCACGTACAGATACGCCAGGGCCAGGGCAGTGACCACCTGCACGAGGGGATCGGCACGACGCACCAAGAAGCCGTACCAGATCCGGCGGTAGAGCAGGCCCAGCAGCAGGTAGCCGGTCACCACGCCCGGCCAGCCCGCCATGAGGGCGTACTCGGCCCAGTTCAGCACCGCTGAGCCCGTGCTGGCCGGGCCACTGCCATAGAGGCGGGCCAGGGCATCGAGCAGGTAGCTGGCCGACTCCTTGCCGGGCAGCAGCGCCGAGGGCACCGGGAACAGCAGCGTGCGCAGCAGGGGCTCGGCGCCGACACTGGCGATCGAATCAGGCACCGCCTGCACCAGGGCTGCGGAGGGGAAGAAGATCACCGCTTCCCCGAAGCCGGCCTGGAACACCTCCCCCGCACCCACCCCGCGCAGCAGCGACAGGTCAAGCCCCAGCCCGTACTGGCGGGTGAGGCCGATGGCCCCCGACGCCAGCAGCAGCAGCGCCCCGGCAGCAGCCAGACGCGGCAGGGATGGGCGGCGACCGCCGGCCAGACCCGGCAGCAGCAGCAGGGGCACGAGCAGCAGCACCAGCCGGTAGCGGAAACCGATGGCGGTGAACAGGGCCGCCGCCACGAGGGTCCAGACCAGCAGCGGCCAGAGCGGACGCCAGGGCTGTCGCAACCGGACCGCCAGCAGCAGGCAGGTGCCGGGAATCAGCAGGTTCACCGCCAGGGCGGCGTAGTTGGCGAAGGGGCCCAGTTCGTTGGCGGCGGCCCCCGGCACGTCCGTGGCCAGCACCAGCGGATTCAGCTGCTGCAAAAGCCGCAAGGGGCCGACGCTCAGGCCATGCAGGGCCAGGCCGGAGCCGTTGAGGATCCAGCCCAGCCTCCAGGCGCGGCCGGGATCAAACGGTGGCCGCTGCCGCCGCGGCGGAGCGGGTGGGGGCAGCAGGCCATAGCCCACCAGGAACGCGCCATAGGCCAGCAGGGAGGTCTGCCAGCCCACGTCAAGCACCCCCCGGAAGTTGACACCCCGATCGATCCAGCCACCGCTGGCCAGGGCCAGCAAGGGTCCGGCCACCGAGTAGTAGGCAAAGATCACCGCCAGCACGAGGGGCGGTTCGCACCAGCCCAGGGGCGAGCGCCGGTCGGCAGCCCGCAGGGGCCAGAGCAGCAGCAGCGCCACCAGGCTCAGCAGCCAGAAGAGCTCACCACCCCGCAGCCGCCCTGGATCGAAGACGGCGTCGGTCATCGCAGACGGGCCACCAGGGCACCCAGTCTGGAGCGCCGCGGCGAAGCCAGGGCCGTGGCGACGGCAGCCTCCAGGCCGGCGGCGAAGGCCTCTGGATCAAAGCGGCGCAGCCGCGCCGCCGCCGCCTGCCGCAGGCGGTCGCGTCGATCAGGGGGAAGGGCCTCGAGCCGGTGCAGCAGCTGCGTCAGGGCCGCCGGATCCCCGGGATCAAAGCTCCAGCCGGTGGCCCCATCCTCGATCAGGTCGACGGCGCAGCCGGCGCCGCGGCTCACCAGCACCGGCAGGCCCGCCGCCATGGCCTCGTTGACCACCAGCCCCCACTGGTCGACCAGGCTGGGCAGCACGAACCCCGAGGCGGCCGCGTACAGCCGCCGCAGATCCTCCAGCTGCTGAAAGGGGAGCAGGCTCACCCGGCCGGGATCGGGCAGCCGCTCGATCTCCCGACGCACCAGGGGTTCCTCGGGGCCGTCCCCCACCAGCTGCAGCCCCCAGCGCCCCCCCGCCGCCTGGTACGCGCCATAGGCCCGCAGCAGCAACCGGTGGTTCTTGCGCGGCACGAAGCGGGCAACGCACAGCAGCCGCGGTGGCTGGGCCGGCCCGGCGGCGACGGCGGCAAAAACCGCGTTGTCGACCACATCCCAGGGCTGGTGGATGGCCGCCGCGGGGAACCCCAGATCCTCGAGGTAGGCCCGGCTCTCGCGGCCCGCCACCAGCGCGGCCGAATGGCAGCGCAGCAGGCATCGCTTGGGTTGCTCGAGCCACCAGGGCCTGGGGCGGTCGGCCCGGCGGCTGTCACTGACGATCACCAGCGGCAGACCACGGGCCTGGGCCGCCAGCATCAGGCGCCGGTAGGCGCGGTCGGCCCAGCCCACCGTCACCACCACCGCCGGTCGATGGTGCCGTAACAGGGCGGCCAGCTGCCCATCGAGACGGGCCCGGGGCGGATCGACCTCTGGCCCGGCCGCCCCGTGCAACCGCTCAATGCGATAACCGCCACCGGAGGCGGTGAAGGCCCAGGGATACTCCTGCGAGTCCGGACGGGTCTCAAGCACCACCAGGGACAGACGGGCCGCGGCCGCCTGGAAGCGGGCGTGGTGATACGGGCCGATGCGACGCAGGGCGAGCAGCACGGTCATGGTGCCGGCACTTCCCCGGCCGGTCGCCGCTGCAGGGCCGTCAGCAGCCGCTCGCCATAGCGGCTCCAGCCGTGATCCAGGGCCCGCCGGCGGGCGGCGGCGCCAAGCCGCCGCCGCAGTTCACGATCCTCGATCAGCTGCTGCAGCCGATCGGCCAACGCTGTGGCATCCCGCACCGGCACCACGAAGCCTTCGACGCCATCCCGCACCAGGGAGCCGCAGTGGCTGGTGGTGACCACCGGCACCCCGCAGGCCATCGCCTCCAGGTGGGCAAGGGCGAAGCTGTCGGTGAGGGTCGGCAGCACCACCACATCGGCCCGCTGGACCTCGGCGGCCATGCGACTGCGGGGCACCGGCCCCAGATAGGTGGGGCCGGCGAACAGCGGGGCGGTCACATCCACCTGCCAGGCCCCGGCGACGCGGCAGTGGTGGGGCACCCGGCGGCGGGCCAGCAGGCGGCAGGCCTCGGCCAGGTAGTGGTGGCCCTTGCCGAGGCCCACGCGGCCCACGCTCAGCAGCCGTCCCTGTTCGGGGCTCACGGGCAGGTCGAACCAGTGTTCAGGGATGCCGTAAGGCACCAGCTGCAGCCTGGCGGGGTCGCAGCCCAGGGCCAGGCAGCTGTCGCGGCAGTAGGCCGACGGCACCAGCACCCGCTGGCTGACGGCCCATTTGCGCCGGTCGCGGGCGATACCGGCCTCCACGACCTCGGCCGACTCGCCGGGCGGCTCGACCCCCGGGAAGCGCCGGCGCTCCTCCAGCAGGATGCGGCCGGCATCGGCACTGATGATCAGTTCGTGGATGACGCTGAGCCCCAGGTCGCGGGCCCGTTCGACCGTCTCGAGATCGTCGTTGATGAAGCTGGTGTAGACCGCCTCGGCGCCGGCGAATCCTTCGCGGGCGGCCCGCTGCAGCAGGGCCGGCGCCCCCCTCCCGGCCAGGGTGGCCACAACCTGCTCGCGCACCAGTCGCCGGGGCAGGTCAGCCGGCAGACGACGGGCCAGCAGCCGCTGGAGGGCCGCCGGCTGCCGGCCCGTCGGCCACAGGGCCCCCAGGGCCCGCAGGGAGCGATGGTCACCGTGCAGATCGGTGTAGAGGGCCGCCAGGGCGCCGGCGCGGGCGAGCAGCGCGGGCACGGCGTAGTGGAGGCGTGCACCGGGCTGCAGCACGGCGTAGCGGGGGAGGGGCTGCATCAGCCCAGCAGCTCCTGCAGCCGGGCCGCCGCCACGGCCCAGGTGAATTCTCCGCCGCGGTCGGCCAGCGCCTGGCGCCATCCGAGGTAGGCGCCGTAGGGCGTCAGCCGGGTACGGATCCAGTCGGCGACCTCCCCGGGGGAGGGGTGGGGGGGGAACAGCATCCCGCAGCCGCCATCGGGCAGGGTGGCGGGGATGCCCCCCACCCCGTGGGCCAGCACCGGCACCCCCAGCCGCAGGCATTCGCGGTTGCCGATGCCGAAGGCCTCGGCGCGGGAGAACAGCGTGCCGAAATGCCAGCTGCGCAGTTCGGCCACGAAGGCGGCCTCGTCGTGGCGCCGATCAAGAAAGCCGACGGGTTCAAGGCAGGGATGGCGCGGCAGACCTGCGGGGTCAGGACCCACGGCCCGCACCCGCGTCGGCAGACCACGCACGGCCAGGGCTTCGGCGAGCTGCAGCACGAACGGCCCCCCCTTGCGCTGCCAGTCCTTACCGAGGAAGCCGAGCCGCAGGGGCTCTGCAGGGCCCGGGGCCGCGGGCGGCGGACCGATGGACTGCGTCGCCAGCACGGTTTCGTCCAGATTCGCCCCCCCCGGCACCACCCAGACCCGACCGGGGTCGACCCCGCAGTCACGGATCACCGAGGCCGCCGCCCAGGGAGCCATGGTCACCACGGCACCGGCGGCCTGCAACGCCTGCTTCTCCCGCGCCAGCACCTGCCGGCGGTAGGAGGGCGCCAGATGGCGGCCCACGCCGTAGTCGTCGAACACCTGCCGGGTGGTGGCGTCGAGGTAGAAATCGACGCGCCAGGCCGCCGGCCAGGGCTGCGGCGGCAGCAGCGGCATGTGCGACAGCAGCGCCAGGGGCTCGGCGGGCAGGGGCTGCTGGGCCAGCAGCGCCCGGCCGAAACCGGGGCTGTACTGGAAGCCGCCGGGCCGCCCATGGCGCAGCAGCTGTCGCAGGTTCCAGCGGCGGCGGCGGCCGGCCAGGGCCGAGGGCTGCAGGGCCAGGCCCCCCTGGAGCAGTCCCGTCGCGCGACCGGCCGCCAGCAGCGCCGCCGGAATGCCGCTCCAGGTGGCGGAATCGGTGGCATCACCGCAGCAGAGCAGGTAGCGGTTCATCGGACCCCCAGCAGCCGGTACCAGCGCCGGGCCATGGGGCCGGCATCGTGGCGGTGGGCGCAGGCCGCCCCCCTGGCCGCCAGCACCCGGCGCCGGTCGGCATCGCCGAGCAGCGGCCCCAGGCCACGGGCCCAGGCCCCAGGATCGGCCGGTGCCAGCAGCAACCCGGCGCGGCCGCCATCGAGCACCTCACGGCAGGCGGGCACATCGCTGGCCAGCACCGGCAGGCCTGCCGCCAGGGCTTCGGCCAGCACGATGCCGAAACCTTCGGCGGCGGTGGTGCTCAGGGCAAACAGGTCGGCCTGCCCCAGCAGCTCGGGGATGTCATCCCGACGGCCGAGAAAGACCACGGCACCGCCAAGGCCGAGCTCCAGGGCCAGGGCCTCCAGGGCCGGCCGGGTGGGACCGTCACCCGCGAGCTGCAGCTGCCAGTCAGGGGCCTCGGGTCGGCAGGCGGCGAAGGCCCGCAGCAACGTGGCCTGGTCCTTGAGCGGATCGCAGCGGGCGACCATCAGCAGCCGCAGCGGGCCGGCACCCGGGCGGAGGTGGCGGG
>JBMOIF010000005.1:0-53883 GCA_049317465.1 Prochlorococcaceae cyanobacterium
TCCACCAGCAGGTGAACCGCCTGCGCCATCTGTGCAGTGAACCCGTCGACGATCTGGTGCAGATCGGTCGTCAGGGGCTGATCGTGGCCGCCGAGCGCTTCGATCCCGACCGCGGCGTCGCCTTCAGCAGCTTCGCTGTGCCTTACATCCAGGGCCACATCCGCCACCACATCCGTGACCGGGTGCCGGTTGTTCGTTCCAGCTGGCGACTCCGGCAGCTGCATGCCCGCATCGAACAGTTGAATGCGTCGCGGTTGCACAGCGGTCAGCCACCGCTTCCCGAGGAGGACCTGGCGGCGCGGCTTGGCTGCCGGGTGACGCGCATTCGGCAGGCGCGGGAGCTCCACCGGGCCCTGCAGTGCACGAGCCTCGACAGGCCCTGCGGGATGGACGACGGGAGTTCCCTGCAGGACAGCCTTGAGGCCGGTGGTCACCAGCCGCTGGACCGCCTGGCCTGGCAGGAACTCTGTGACCGCCTCACACCGCTGCCCGTGCTCGACCGCAAGCTGCTGCTCGACTGCCTGGTGCGGGAGCGCCCCCGCCGGGATGTGGCCGCCGAGATTGGCTGGAGTGTGCCCCGCCTGTCCCGTCGCCTGCGGCAATGCCGGCTGGCGTTGCGGGAGCGGCTCATGGCCGAAGGCTGGGGCCCAGCAGGCCCATGGCCAGAAGGGCGGCCAGCAGTGTCATCAGCCCGTTGACGGCCTCGTTGCTGAGCCAGGCCAGCCGCGGCTGCAGTTCGGCACCGATCAGGCTCTCGATCAACGTCGCCAGCCAGGCCAGCAGCGTCAGGGCCGGCAGCAGGGTCTGCGGCAGCAGCCCCAGGGCCACCGCCAGTCCGGCGAAGACAGCGGCACCGGCCAGGCTGGCCAGGGTGCCCTCCAGGCTCACCGCCCCCTCGGTGCCTGGCGGCACCGGCCGCAGCCGCGTCAGCGAGATCGTGCGGCGTCCCCACCGCTTGCCGATCTCACTGCCGCAGGTGTCGCCGAGTTTGGCCGCGAAACTGGCGACGAAGCCGGTCAGCAACAGCGCCTGCGGCGCCCCCGGCAGTGTGCTCATCAGGGCCAGCACCGCCCCGGTGGCGGCCGAGCCCCAGACGTTCTCGGGCCCGCGACGACCATCGCGCTTCTCCGCAAGGCCTGCGGCCCGCTTGCGGGCCAGACCCAGGCGGGTGACCCCTGAGCCCAGCGCCAGATACAGCACCACGGCCAGCCAGCCCCGCCAGCCCAGGCAGGCCCCCAGCAGAGTGCCCAGAATCCAGGCATGGAGCCAACCGGCGGGGGTCAGCACGGGCACCCGCCGCAGCGGCAGGATCAGCAGGGCATTGGCCAGGGCACTGAGCAACCAGGCCAGGGCAGAGGGCGGCAGCGACATCGGGGGCATGGATCCGGGGCGGCTCGACTTTGGCGCTACCGTACATGCGTACTACATCAGAGCGGTCGTGGCGGCGTTTCTCCTGGTCAACGTGGGAGACGTGGTGGCGGTGGCAGCGCCGCGTCAGCCGCCCTACCTCGCCCGGGTGATCTGCTGCGAGGGCGGTGCCCGCAGCGCCGAACCCTCCCTGCTGCAGGTGGTGCGCGACGGCGACCTGGCCGTTCTGACCATCAACGCCGACTGGGTGCTGGAACGACTGCCGGGGCCGCCGCCGATGATGTTGCGCAGCCCTACGGAACCGCCGGGAGGGGTGGCGGTGCAGGGATAATCGCGGCAGATCCGGCGCTGTTCCATGGTGTTCCAGAAGCTCTTCGGGGGTGAGCGCAAGCCGTTCCTGGAACTGTCGGACGCCGGTGGAGACCGACCGGTGACCACGGTGGCACCGGCGCCGAAGCCCGTCGCTGCAACACCTGTTCCCGCAGCACCGGCTCCCGCAGTTGCGGCTGCCGCAGCTCCGCTGTCCCCAGCGGCTCCGGCAGGCCAACCCTCCATCACCACCGCCGAGGCGCTGGCGGCGGAACGGGCGGCTGCCCAGAAAGCCGAGACCCCCCGGGAGCTGACCACCTTCGCCGCAGAACTGCTCAACCCCGCCCAGGCCATTCCGAGGGGCAGGCGTCGTCCCGGGGCGAGCCTGGCGCCATTCAGGGACCTTGCCTCCTCCCTGCGGGGCAGCCGCTGAAGCGGAACTGGCTGACCAGCGTCAGTGCCGCCACGGCCGCCGTCGAGGAGCGCAGGATGGTGGGCCCCAGGGCAACGGGCTGCCAGCCTGCGGCCAGGGCCCCTGTTTCCTCCTCGGGCGTCCAGCCTCCCTCGGGGCCACAGGCGATCAGCCAGGCCCCATCAGCGGCGGGATCCACCTGCAGCAGTTCGTCCAGCAGGGAGGGAATCCCCACCCTGCGGGTCAGGCAGATCCAGCGCCGCTCGTTGGGAGCAGCGGCGGCGGCCAAGGCAGACCGTGCGGTGCTGACGTCTGCGAGTTGCGGCAACCAGAGACGCTCACACTGCTCAGAGGCCTCCCGCAGCAGGCTCTCCCAGCGGGAGCTGCGGCCGGCCGGCGAGGCCGGTGGACTGCGATCCGCCTGCAGGGGAACCAGCCGATCAACCCCGAGTTCCGTGGCCATGCGCAGCAGCACGTCAAAATCCCGTCGCACCAGCGAGGCGAGCAGCCCGAGCTGCGGCCTGGGCACCGGTGCAGGCTCCTGAGACGGCCCCAGATCCGCCAGACCTCCCGCCTGCAGCCTCGCCTGGCGCAGGCCGCCGACACCATCGATGACGGTGAAGCCATCACCGGGGCGAAGGCGCAACACCCGTTCCAGGTAGTGCCGTTCGGCCTCGGTGAGGGGCAGTGCCCCCTGGCTGACCCTGAGTCGGTCCGGGGGAATCAGCAGCCGTCGCTGTTCGGCCATCGCGACCGCCTCAGTCGGCGAAGAAGCGCTCATCGCCGGCATCCGCCGGCCAGTCCTCGTTCATGCCGCCGATGCGGAACTCCTCGATCGGCACCAGATCATGGTCAAGACCACGCAGGGCGTTGATCAACAGGTCAAGGGACACCCCGTCGCTAGTGCCCAGGTCGGCCCAGATGCGAGCCCATTCGCCGCGGTATTCCATCGTGCCCAGGTTGTGCATCAGCGCCTGCAGCCCTCCTTCGGCGGCATCGTTGTCGTAGGCCATCCAGCTGATGTCCGCCCCCTGGTCGTGAACCTGCAGGTTCTCGGCATTGCAGGCCCCCAGCCGGCCGAGGAAATACCAGCTGTTGAAGACCTCCTCGATGTACTGGCGTTCCCCCGCTCCGGGCACATGGGGAAAGCGGAGCCAGAACCAGCAGTCGAAGGGATCGAACTCGCGGACGTGGACCAGCATGCGTTCAAGCTAAAGGGCGGTGGCAGGGGCAGGGAGAGATGCTGGAGCTCGAGGGAATCGGCTACCACCCGGCAACCGCCGGGGTGCCGGTGCTGCATGACGTGAACCTGCGGCTCGAGCGGGGCGAACCGGCCCTGGTGGCCGGTCGCAGCGGTTCCGGCAAAAGCACCCTGCTCGACATCATCGCCGGTCTGGCACGCCAGGACCGCGGTCGGATCCTCTGGAAGGGTCAGGCGACAACACCGCGGGAGCGCCGCTGGCTGTGCGGTCTGGTGTTTCAGTTTCCCGAACGGCACTTTCTCGGCCTCAGCGTCGGCCAGGAACTGCGGATCGGCCATCGCCGCCTGCCGACCGAGCAGCTGCAGGGGGCCCTGGACCGCGTGGGACTGGGCCAGGTGCCCCTGCAGCAGCCGCCGGAACAGCTGAGTGGCGGCCAGCAGCGACGGCTGGCCCTGGCCGTGCAGCTGCTGCGGGACCCGCCGGTGCTGCTGCTCGATGAACCCACTGCCGGGCTTGACTGGTCGGTGCGGCGGGACCTGATCGAACTGCTGCGGGACCTGGCCCGTGACCGCCTGCTGCTGCTCGTGACCCACGAACCGGAGTGTTTCGAGGGCCTGATGAACCACCGCTGGCGGCTGGTGGGGGGGAGCTGCGTACGATTCGACCAGCACCTTCCCGACCATGCCTGACCAGTTGGTCCGTGCCACAGCAGTCGGTGGCGGCATCCGGCTGGTGGCCGTGACGACCACGGTGACAACCCGCTATGCCCGCCGCCGCCATGGGCTGTCGTATCTCACCAGCGCCCTGCTGGGACGGGCGATGACCGCCGGACTGCTGCTGGCGAGTTCCATGAAGGTGGCCCACGGCCGGGTGAACCTGCGGATTCAGGCCGATGGTCCCCTCCAGGGACTGACCGTCGATGCAGGGCGCGATGGCACCGTGCGGGGCCGGGTGGGCAGCCCCCATCTCGAGCTTGCCCCGATCGGCGAGGTTCCTCGCTTCGACTTCCCTGGAGCCGTGGGCCAGGGCTACCTGCACGTGGTGCGTGACGAAGGCGCAGGCCCGCCCTACAGCAGCACCGTTGAGCTGGTGAGCGGCTGTATCGGCGAGGACGTGGCTTCGTACCTGCTGCATTCCGAACAGACCCCCTCCGCTCTGTTCGTGGGCGAAACCATCGACAGCAACGGCATCCGCAGCTGCGGCGGGCTGCTGGTGCAGGTGCTGCCACGGGCGGCGCGGGAGCCTGCCCTGGTGGCGCTGCTGGAGGAGCGCTGCAGCGAGATCCGTGACTTCAGCCAGCGCCTCCAGCGCTGCGGCGAAGACCTGAGGGATCTGCTCGAGGCTGTGTTTCCTGACCTCGATCCGGTCATTGACGCGGAACAGGCCTGTCAGAGCGTGACGTTCCACTGCCCCTGCACCCGTCGACGCAGCCTGGCGGCCCTGAAGCTGCTGGGGCGTGAGCAGCTGACCGAGATGATGCAGAAGGATGGCGGCGCCGAACTGACGTGCCATTTCTGCAATGAGACCTACCAGGTCAGCGTCAGCGAGCTGGAGGAGTTGATCGGCGAACTCGAGGCGGCCTGACGGCCGCGCTCAGGCCAGCAGGAGACTGCCGAGCAGGAGCAGCAGGAAGGCGGGAATGCCCTGCCACTGAACGGCGCTGAGGGGGAGGGCCACGGTGCTGAGGGGCAGGGCCAGCAGCCCCCCCAGCACCAGGCCGAGGGTCAGCAGAGCGAAGGCCCAGCCGATGGAGGGAAAGAACCTTCCGCTGCGGCGATTGAGCGCCAGGGCGCAGCCGAGGGTGGCCAGGGCCAGCAATAGTTCCGCGGCTCCGGCGGCACCCCCCAGGAGCAGATGGGCCAACAGCAGGCCGCCCAGGCCGGCCAGGGGTTGCCAGAGCTGGGGACCGGAAGCCAGGGCCAGGGTCGGGCCGCGCAGGCGCCAGCCTGGCCGCGGCAGGTTGGGAAGGGCCGCCAGCACTGGCAGGGTCGGCGTCCCCCCCCCAGCGGGAGAGGGCACCGCCTCGCGCTTGGAGGCGGTGGCCGCCGCTCCGGTGAGCTGTCCAAGCTGCCGTTCCCGCAAACGCAGCATCAGCACGGCGTCATAGGCGGCATCAATGCGGGCACGACCGAGGGCATCCTCCGGTGAGAGGGCGGCGAGGCGAGCCTCCCGGGCCTGCTGAACAAGCTCGAAGCCGGCTTCGCGGTCGATGCCGAGAAGCGCGAAGGGATCGGCGCCGTCCGAGGGGGATGGCGGCTCTGGCGGTACGGTGCCCTGGGCCATGACCTCGGCCGGAATGACGTCAGCGTATCGGCTGCGGCGTCCCCTCGGAGCCAGCGGCCGTCGGCGGCTCACCTTTCAGAACAGTGGCGACCCCGGGCGGTAGCCGAAGGCCTGCAGCTGGATGCCGCGGCCGCTCACGGCATCGGCACTGATCCACTGACGTCGCTTGAGCAGCGGCAGCTGGGGCGGCAGATGCGACCCCTCGATGACCTCGACGCTGCCATCCGCCGGGGAGCTGCACAGCCGGACGTAATCACACCCTCCGTCAGGTCGCGGCCTGACCCACCACTGCGTGGCCATGGTTGAAGGACCGGAACGACCTCATCCTGGCGAGGGCAGCCTGCGGCTGTGGATGTCAGAGGGTGATCGGTTCCCGTCCGCTCACCACCGGCGCCACGGCCGCAAGGCCCAGATCGGGATGGTCCTCCTGGAGCTGCTGCAGGTTCCAGTTGTTGCGGAACAGCAGCACCGGCCGGTCCCAGGCATCCCGCATGGCCTTGCAGTTGAAGACGCGTCCGATGCGTTCCAGGGCCGGCCAGCCCCCCTCCACCCAACGGGCCACGCTGTAGCCGAGGGGTTCGAGTCGGGTCGGCACGCCGTACTCATGCTCCAGACGATGCTGGACCACCTCAAGCTGCAGCTGGCCGACGGCGGCGAGCACCGGGTCGCGTTTGCTGGCATCGGTGTCGTAGAGGATCTGCACGGCCCCCTCCTCCCGCAGTTCGTTGACCCCTTTGCGGAAGCTCTTGAAGGACGAAGGATTGGGATTGCGCAGCCAGGCGAAGATTTCCGGGCTGAAGCATGGGATGCCCTCGAACTCCACCGGCGGGCCGCTGTAGAGAGTGTCACCGATCGCGAACACCCCCGGATTGTTGAGGCCGATCACGTCCCCAGGAAAGGCCTCCTCGACCACCTCACGGTCCTGACCGAAGAGCTTCTGAGGCCGGGACAGGCGGATGGTGCGGCCACTGCGGGCATGCTGGACCGTCATGTCCTTCTCGAACCGTCCGGAGCAGACCCGGACAAAGGCCACCCTGTCGCGGTGACGGGCGTCCATATTGGCCTGCAGCTTGAAGACGAAACCGCTGAACCCGGGGCGCAGGGGACTGACCGGCCCATCACTGCTCTGGCGGGGAACCGGGCGCTGGGCCAGTTCGAGAAAGGCATCCAGGAACGGACGAACACCGAAGTTCGTCATGGCGCTGCCAAAGAAAAGCGGTGTCTGCTCACCGGCATGCACCTTGTCGAGATCGAGGGGGGCTCCGGCCCCCTCGAGCAGCTCCAGCTCCTCGCGGGCCTGGGCCAGCAGTTCGGGCTCCACCAGCTCCGCCAGGGCGGGATCATCGAGCGCCAGACGCCGCTCGGCCGCCTGGCGTCCGCGTTCGGCCCGCTCGAAGAGCATCACAGCGTGACTGCGGCGGTCGATGACGCCGCGGAAGCGCTCCCCGCTGCCGATGGGCCAGTTGACCGCCCAGGGGGACAGGCCCAGTTCCCGTTCGATCTCATCGAGAAGCTCGAGCGGTTCCCGGCAGGGCCGATCCATCTTGTTGATGAAGGTGAAGATCGGGATCTCCCGCATCCGGCAGACCTCGAAGAGCTTGCGGGTCTGGGGTTCGAGGCCCTTGGCCGCGTCCTCGAGCATGACCGCGTTGTCGGCGGCGGCCAGGGTCCGGTAGGTGTCTTCGGAAAAGTCCTGGTGGCCGGGGGTGTCGAGCAGGTTGATCGTGCAGCCGTCGTAGTCGAACTGCAGCACCGTTGAGGTGATCGAGATCCCGCGCTGTTTCTCCAGCTCCATCCAGTCGGAGGTGACCCGCCGCTGCTCGCCCCGGGCCTTGACGGCGCCGGCCTGCTGGATGGCACCGCCGTAGAGCAGCAGCTTCTCGGTAAGGGTGGTCTTGCCGGCGTCCGGGTGGGAGATGATCGCGAAGTTGCGGCGGCGGGCGACGGCCTCGGCCAGGGCTGTGGGGTCGTCGCCGGCGGCGGCGCTGGGGGCTCGGGTCATGGCTCCAGACTGCCAGCCGGCGCCCCTTAGCGTGGAATCTGCTGCATCGGCGCCACCGTGGCCGTCACCCGTCCGGATCCCACCACCCCTTCCCAGACGGTGTTCAACAACCCCGATGGTTTCGCCATGGCCTTCAGCGACGCCTGGGACAGCTTCGACGCCCGCCATCCGGCCCATGGCCTGTCCAGGGACGAGCGATTGGACGCTGTGATGGCGGAACTGGCCGACCATCCCTTCCTTCAGGACTGGCCTGAACAGGCCCACCAGCTGGCTCAGTTCCGCATGCGCCTCCTCAATTACTGAGGGGGTCCCGTCACGTAGGGGTCCCGTAGGCCATCCCGTCGGCAGGCCGACGGATCCCCAGCCCATGGCGCCAGTCAGCGACGCTGCGCCCCCAGGCCTCCTCCCAGCGCACGGCCGCCAGGGGGGCCGCCTCGAAACCGATGGCGGTGCCATGGCTGATGGCGGCACTCAGGGCCCCGTAGCGGTGGGGCTCCAGGCGGAATCGACTGAGCTGGGCGGCATGCAGCAGGGCCACATAGGCCGGAAACCCCGTCTGGCAGGCAGTCATCGCCAGCACACCGCTCTCGCCCTCCGGCGAGGTGCCGAAGCCGCCGATCACATGGTGCAGGTCGTGGGTGGTGGCGATGCGCTGGGTCAGCCACTGGGCGTCGGAGTGGATCGGCCGGGGGCGGAAGAACTCGGGGTCGTAACCCAGGGAGAGGATCAGGTGGGCATAGGCGTGGCCGAGGCTGCCGGCGGGGAGCTGCCTCAGTTCTTCAATGTCGGGCTGCAGGGGCGGGAAGCGCTCGTCCATCAGGGCTGCCCCGCCGGGAAGGGCGCGGAATCGCGCCACGCAGGCCTCCATCTGAGGTGTGTCAAGGAAACTGTCGACGAGGTCGGCCACCTGGTCGAGGGCGCCCTGGTGTCGACCCACCGCGACGACCCGACGCAGCTGGTCAAGGGCCTGCAGCAGTTCCCGGAAGCGGGCCATGGGACGGGGGCCGCGACGGCGGCGGCAGCACGGAATGCAGCCCATTGCTAGCCAGCCCGGCTAGCGACGGCAGGGGCCGGCGGCTGCGGCCTGTGTCCAGATCACGGGCCGGCATCGTCGCCCTACCACCCCCTGTGGCGTATTAGCTTCGCTCCACCTACCAGATCTAGTGCCGGTGACCCCTCCCTCGGACCTGCTCCAACAGCCGGCAGCGGCCCAGCCCACCAACGTCAGGGCCGACGCCGTGGGCGGCGACTTCCCGGCCAGCGCACCTGCGGCCTATCCCGTCTTCTATCGCACCTACAGCCGGCGGGGTGATGGCGGTCGGGAAAGCTGGCATGAGGTTGCCGAACGCAACCTCGACGGTCTCCGACGCCTGGGCGACCTGAGCGATGCCGAGGTCTCGCTGTTGCGGAAGCTGCAGGCCGAGCAGAAATCACTGCCCTCCGGCCGCTGGCTGTGGATCGGCGGCACTGCCTGGATCGAACGCAGCGAGAACTTCTCGGGGGCGTACAACTGCACCTCGACCAACCTCGTCGACTGGGAAGCCTTCGGGCTGATGATGGATCTGGCGATGATGGGCTGTGGCACCGGCGCCATCATCGAGCCGCATCTGATCGGGCGGCTGCCGATCGTGCGCAACCGCCTCAGCATCACCGAGGTGACACCCATCGGCCGGACGGCGGCCGCAGAACGCCAGGAGCACACCAGACACAGCGTCGACGGCAGCCATGTGCACATCCGCGTGGGGGACACCCGCCGCGGCTGGGTCGACAGCTACCAGCTGCTGCTCGAGCTGAGCAGCGACGAACGGTTTGACGGCCATGTGTCGGTCTCCGTTGACCTGTCCGACGTGCGCCCGGTGGGGGAGGTGCTCAAGGGATTCGGGGGCATGGCGAACCCGGTGAAGCTCGGCGACCTCTACGGGCGGGTGGCCGATATCCTCGGCCGCGCCGTGGGCCGGCGGCTCAGCTCGGTCGAGTGCTGTCTGCTGATTGATGAGGCGGCGGTGACCATCGTGGCGGGCAACATCCGCCGCAGTGCCGGCATGCGCCAGTTTGCCGCTGACGACCAGGAGGCTGCCGCCGCCAAGCAGAACCTGTGGCAGCAGGATGATCAGGGCAACTGGCGCATCGACCCCGAGCGTGATGCCCTGCGCATGGCCAACCACACCCGGGTGTTCCACAGCCGTCCCTCACGGGAGGTGGTGCTTGAGGCCGTGCGACAGCAGTTCCAGTCTGGTGAAGGCGCCATCCAGTTCGCCCCGGAAGCCATTGCCCGGGCGAATGCCGATCTGCTGCCGACCCTTGAACTGCGGCAGGAATTCATCGAGATCTACGTTGACCAGGGCCGGGACGAGGCCGGCCGCTGGCTGACGCTTCACCATCCGGATCTGGAGTCGGACGAACTGGAGCATCGTCTCGGTCGTTACGGCCTCAATCCCTGTGGCGAGATCATCGGGGCCGACTTCCATTGCAATCTGGCGGAGGTCCATCTCAACCGCCTCGATCCTGCGGACCTCAGCAGCCAGGACGAAGCCTTCCGCGCCGCCGGCCTCGCTGTGGCCTGCCTTCTGAACCACCGCTTCGAGGTGGAGCGCTACCGCCGCAGCCGGGCATGGGATCCGATCGTGGGGGTGAGCTTCACCGGCCTCTTCGACTTCTTCGTGCATGCCTTCGGAGCCCCGTGGCTGCGCTGGTGGGCCGAGGGTCGGCCGGCCAGTGCGGAAGGGGAGCGGTTCAAGGCCCAGGAAGCCGCCTACCTCAGTCGTTGGAAGGAGGCCGTCAACAGCGCCGTCTGGGATTACTGCGATCGCCATGGACTGCGCCGTCCCAACCGTTGCACCACCGTTCAGCCCGCCGGCACCAAGAGCCTGCTCACAGGCGCCAGCCCTGGCTGGCATCCCCCCAAGGCCCAGCGTTTCATCCGTCGCATCACGTTCCGCAAGAACGACCCGGTGGCCCTGGCCTGTCTGGATTACGGCTACACCATCGTCCCGTCCCAATCCGACAAGGACGAACAGGGGAGGTTGCTGGAGGATCCGTTTGATCCCCGTTGCAGCGAGTGGCTGGTGGAGATTCCCACCGAAGTGAGCTGGGCAAACCTGCCCGGCGCCGACAGCGTGGACATCAACAATTTCACGGCTCTGGCTCAGTTTGATTTCTACATGCAGGTGCAGAAGCACTACACCGCCCACAACACCTCGGCGACCATTGAGTTCCGGGAACACGAAATCAACGAGCTCACCGACGCCATCCATGGGGCGATCCGTGATGGCGAGGGTTACATCTCAGCTGCTCTGCTGGCGCGCTTCGATGCGAATGCCACATTCCCGCGACTGCCCTTTGAACCCATTGACCGCGCCACCTTCGAAGCCCTGCAGCAGTCGGTTCTGCAACGCCGTCGCAACGACGACTTCTTCGCGGCGCTCCAGCGCTACGACGCCGGTGAATCGCTGGAGGCGGGCCCTGCCGGCTGCGATTCCGACAAGTGCCTGCTGCCGCTGACCAAGCCGTCCTAGACCCCGCCCCCGGGCTGGGCAAGTCGATCAAGGGCTTCCCCAAGCTGCACCAGCAGCTCACGGCAGCAGCCGACCTGATGATCCGGCCTGGCTGAGACAGGCAGCGTCTGGATCATCTCGGCCAGGTGATGGGTGCGCCGGGCAAGGAAATCGGTGCTGAGAACGGCCATGACGGGACAGGCGACCATTCCCAGCCTGCTTCGCTGTCGCATGGGTCTCGCGTTGGAACGCTCACCCTCTCCGTGTTCCTGATCCCTGTGACAGACTGCCTTGTGGCTGTTGCCGCAGCAGCAGTTGCCCTCTGGAGGGGTGGTCGAGTGGTTGATGGCTCCGGTCTTGAAAACCGGCGAGGTGCAAGCCTCCGTGGGTTCGAATCCCACCCCCTCCGTTGTTCTGGCTGACGATTCGGGAGATTGGCGCAACCGCCTTCGCGGCGCCACCCCAGTTCGGGTTTACTCCGTCACAGGGCCGCGCTTGTACTCAGTGGTCGAACCTGCGGAACCGGCCACGACCGTGGCCCCTGGTTTCGGCAGACGACTAGAACCGTCTCGATCGCGTGTTCCCCGTGACCACCCCCCTGGCCATCTGCCCGGATCCCTCCGACATGGAGGACACTCCGGCATCGGAGGAGGCGATGCCCGCCGCGGCGGGCGAACTCAGCGAGGAGAGCGACGCCGACTGGTACGACGACGAAGCCATCGGTGGCGGAGCCTCAGGTTTTGCCGAGGCTCCCCAGGGTTGGTGAGGCAGCTGCCCTGACCGTTGGTCAGCCGCCGGACCGATGGGCGGGCCCATAGGCCCTGGGCCACGACTGGCGCAGGGGCTGGAAGCGCCAGAACTCCACCACCTGAGCTGGTTGCCCCCCGCGTTCGAGATCCACATGCCCCAGGGGTTCCAGGGGGCCGAGGGCTACGGCCCACTCGGGCAGGGACGTGGGTTCCTCAGGATTGCGGAGGCTGAAGAGAATGCCCCCTTCACCTCGGAAGCCCCCCGGTGGCTGCCAGAAGGCGAAGCCTCGGGCGTCACGGTTGAAGGTGGTGAACGTCGCCCGGGTGTCAGGGCCGAGGGCCAGGGCCAGGAACCCCGGTTCGTAGTAGCGACGGCCCACGATCAGACGGGCTTTGCTGAGCTGCTGCCAGAGCTCCGGTTGCGCCTGCAGGGCTCGGCGCAGGCGTTGCGGTGCAATCAGCTCCCGAGACGAATCGAGGGTTGGCGGCAGCAGGGGACTGGCGAGCCCGAAGCGCACATGGGCGGCCGCCAGCAGTGACAGCAGAGGTGGCACCCCAAGGGTGAGGGGCCGCCACCAGCGCAGCCAGCCCGCCCGGCGCTGACCGGCCTGGGCCAACCGCTCCCCGGCGAGGGGCAGCAGCAGCCACCAGGCCGGCACAAGCCAGCTCACCAACACCTGCATCCGACCAGCGAGCAGCACGAACAACAGCAGCTGGGGCAACGCCAGGGTCCGCAGGAGGGAGCGGGCCTGGCCGGCCCCATCCCCTGGGCGGGGAACAGCAGCCAGCAGCAGCAACACACCAATGGTGGGGAAGAGAGCGAGAACCTGACTGATGAGGAAGAGGGGCGGCCCGGCCGGATCGAACCAGGGTCCGCCGAGGGTGCGCCCCCCCTGGAACAGGAACGACACCCAGCCATGGCTGTGGTTCCAGAGCCATAGGGGAGAGGAGGCCGCCAGCCAGGCCAGGCCCATGCCAAGGCCGGCGGGGGACAGCAGACGCCGTCGCTGGAGCGGTTGCCAGAGCAGCCACAGCAGCAGGGACAGCAGCATCGGCAGCGCCTGGTACTTGGCCAGGGTGAGCCCCCCGAGCAGCAAACCCAGAAGCGGCAGGGGGGCCTCCACCGCCAGGGCCCAGAGGCAGGCCGACAGGAGCAGCAGCAGGGGGGCGTCGGGGAGCAGCAGCACCCCACCCACCAGCAGCAGCAATGGGGAGACCGCACTCAGAACCACGGTCCAGAGGGCGGCGGCGGCACCGAACCAGCGCCGGCAGGCCAGGGCCAGGAGGGCCGATGCCAGGGTGTAGCTGACCAGCGAAGGCAGCCGGAGACCGAGGATGCCGAAGGGCAGTGAGTGACCCAGCCAGGCCCACAGCCCGACCCCGACCGGATGGTCGAAGTAGCTGAGGGCCGGATGGACCCCGTAGAAGAGGTAATAGGCCTCGTCGTATCCCGGGGGCAGCAGCAGCGCCACGACCAGGCGCAGCAGCAGGCCGGCGGCGAGGATCAGAAGCAGGGGCATGGCGCCCACTCTGACCGATGGCCGTCAGCGCCAGTC
Source organism: Prochlorococcaceae cyanobacterium (assembly GCA_049317465.1). Taxonomy (GTDB): domain Bacteria; phylum Cyanobacteriota; class Cyanobacteriia; order PCC-6307; family Cyanobiaceae; genus CAIQIA01. Next base: position 13,376 of record JBMOIF010000005.1, read on the forward strand.
GAGCGTCCAGCAGGCCTCCGGGGCCCGCGGGCCGCTGAGCCTGCGGCAGGTTGCCGGGCGGATGCCGGGCGCGGCACGCAGCACGGTCGGGAGCTCCCCATCGACCTGCAACACCTGGGCGGCACGCGGCCAGTGGGGCGGCAGGGTGACCGGAATGTCCATGGCGCAGCGGAACCCTGGCCAGGGCAGTCTGGTCAGCCGGAGCTGGACGTGCCAGGGGCAGGCAGCACGAGACACACCGCGAACCCCTCCTCCAGGTCATGCAGTTCGAGGCGACCACCGTGAAGTTCAGCCACGCGGGCGGCGATGGCCAGACCCAGCCCGCAATGGCCGCTGCCCCCCCGGGAGGCATCAAGGCGCTGGAACGGCAGCAGGGCCTGATCCCGTTGGTCCGGCGGGATGCCGGCCCCCCGGTCAAGCACCGTCAGCTGCAGGCCGTGGCGCTCCGATCGCAGTCGGATCAGCACCGGCGGCTGTCCATAACTGAGGGCATTGTCGATGAGGTTGGCCAGGGCCCGGCCCATGGCCACCGGCCGCACGCAGGCTTCCACGGGCTCCAGTTCAAGCTCGAGGGGGCGACCGTCGTAGCGGGCGGCCAGTTCCCCGACCAGGTCATGGAGCGGCAGTGACACGGGATCTTCCCCCTGACCGCCCCCGGCAAACAGCAGGAACTGTCCGGTGATCCGCTCCAGGGCATCGAGGTCGGCCTCGGCCTGGGGGCTGCCGGACTCGACCGCCAACCGCAGCCTCAGGCGCGTGATGGGGCTTTTGAGATCGTGGGCGATGCCCGCGAGCATCGTCGCCCGCTCCTGCTCACTGCTGGCCAGACGCTGCAGCATGGCGTTGAAGCGGCGGCTCAGCCGCTGCACCTCGCCGGCCCCCTCCTGGGGAAGCGGCGCCGGACGCTGCTCGAGTCCCACCCGGCCGAGGGCCCGTTCCAGACGTCGCAGGGGACGCTGCACCTCCAGCAACAGGAACAGAGCTCCAGCCACCACACTGCCGCTGACCAGCGACAGGGAGGCCAGCAGTGGATCCGGTGGCCAGCCGTCCACATCCGGCAGGGGCGAGAACAGCCAGACCTGATCGAGGGGGCTGAGCAGTTCGACCCAGACCCCCCGATCCGGACGGCTGGTGGGCAGCACCAGGGGGCAGTGGTTGAGCCGGCGGCAGAGCTCGAGCCGCAGCTCCCGCGACTGCTGCTGCTGGGCCTCGGGCACCGGACTGGGGGCCAGGGGACCGCTGGCCAGCCGCAGGTTGCCCAGCTGGGAGACGACCGATGGGGGAAAGCGCTCCAGGGCCACTTCGCTCAGCAGGATGCCGCTGGCCAGATCGCGCCCGAGCTGCTGGATCTGGGCCCGCTCCAGGCGACGTCCAAGCAGCAGCTGCAGCAGAGCCAGGCTCAGGGCCCAGCCCAGCAGCAGAAACAGGGCCAGCCGCAGCAACAGGGCCGTAGGGACAGGCCCAGGGCCGCGGCGGGACCGTGCCGTCATTTCGATCGCGGTGAGCCGTCCGGTACGAAAACGTAGCCGTAGCCCCAGACCGTCTGCAGGTAGCGGGGTCGGGAGGGGTCGGGCTCGATGAGCTTGCGCACCCGGCTCACCTGCACATCCATGCTGCGGCTGTCGGTCTCGCTGGAGGGCCCACGGGCCAGCTCGATGAGGCGTTCCCGCGAGAGGGGGCGGTGGGGGTTCTGCACGAAGGCGGCCAGCAGGCCGAATTCACCGCTGGTGATCGTCACCGGCTCACCGTCCCGCTCCAGGGTGCGGGCGGCCAGGTCCAGACGGTTGCTGCCAAAGCTGATGATCTCGCCGTCGGGGAGGGGGGTGCCCGCCGGCAGGCCCCCGCGGCGCCGCAGCACCGCCTCGATCCGGGCAGTCAGTTCCCGCGGCATGAACGGCTTGGCGAGATAGTCATCGGCCCCCTGCTCGAGGCCGATGATCCGGTCCACCGCCTCTCCCCGGGCCGTGAGCATCACCACCGGCAGGTCATCTCCACCATCCCGCAGGCGCCGCAGAATCGAGAGGCCGTCGTCACCAGGCATCATCAGGTCGAGCACCACCAGATCAGGACGCTGGAATTCAAGACGGGCTGTGAGCTGACGGCCGTCACTCAGGGTGCGCACCTCGTAGCCCTGTTCGCCGAGGTAGGTGCTGAGCAACTGGCGAAGTTCCGGATCGTCGTCCACCACCCAGATGGTCTGCGCCTTGGCCATGGCGGCCGCTGTTCATAGGACCCCGGGACTGTATGGATGCCGCGCGGTCGCCGCCAGCCGCGGCGGCGGCGGCGACCGACCGGATGCGTCCGAAGGCCCCGTCAGACCGATCCGGTCACAGATCGATCCATTGGGAGGCTGACGGGACCAGGACCTGACCGTGTCGGCTCCATAGGCTTTGCCCATGCCCGCAGCCCAGCGCCGCTTCCACACCATCCTCAGGTCGTCCCTGGTTGCCCTGCTGCTCGCAGCCTGCGCTCTGCCGGCAGTGGCCCAGGACCCTGGGGTGATGCAGGAACACTGGCGGCGGATGCGGGAGTTGTTCCACCGTCTCGACACGGATGGCGACGGTCGGGTGCCCCTCGGGGACCGGCTCGGCACCTCCCGCCTCAAGGGGCTTGATCGGGACGGAGATGGTCAGGTGGAGCTGCGGGAGCTGCCGCCGCCGTCGGAGCCGTTCCTGGGCGAACGGCTGCTGGAGGCCTTCCGTCGCGCCGACCGCAATGGCGACGGTCAGCTCAGTGTCGAGGAATCGACGGCGCTGCCGCGCCTGCATGAACGCTTCCTGCGCTTTGACCGCAACGCCGACGGCGTGATCACAGTGGAAGAACTGCTGCAATTCCGCCGCTCCCTGGCTCCAAGGCGCTCAAGACCCAACGACTGACTCCCTTCCCCCATCCCATGGACCCTGCCATCCGCCGGCACCTGCTGGACGCCGCCCGGGCCGAGGCCGAGCTCGGCTGGCAGGAGGGGGGCATCCCCATCGGTGCCGTTCTGGCCCGTGAGGATGGAACCATCGTCGCCAGGGGGCACAACCGCCGGGTTCAGGATGGCGATCCCACCTCCCACGGCGAGACCGCCTGCATCCGCAACGCCGGCCGACGTCGCGACTGGAATGAGCTCACCTTGGTGACCACCCTGTCCCCCTGTCCGATGTGTGCCGGAACGGCCGTGTTGCTGGGATTCCGGCGGGTCGTGATCGGCGAGCGCCGCAGTTTCCAGGGAGCGGAGTCCTGGCTGCTCCAGGCCGGCATGGAAGTCGACTGTCTGGATGACCCCGCCTGCCTGGCGCTGATGACCCGGATGCAGGAGCAAAAACCTGACCTGTGGGCTGAGGACATCGGCGATTGATCCAGCGTCTGCGATGGCCCCCATCCCGGCACGGGCCGAGGCTTCTCGATGTGCTTGCCCTGGCCTCCAGCCTGCAGCTGGCCCTCGTCTCCCTCGGTGTCGGGACCATTGCCTACCTCAACGGCCATCGGTCGGTGCAGCTGCTGGCCCGGCAGCTGGGGGCTTCGATCGCCCATCAGGTCGACCTGCAGCTCGATGGGGTGCTGGAGGCCCCACGGTTGATCAACCGGCTGAACGAGCAGGCGATCAGCAGCGGTCAGCTTGATCCGGATAACTTCGCTGCCCTCGAACGGCTGTTCTTCGAGCAGATCAGCCTCTTTCCGGTGGGTTACATCAACTACGGCAACGAGGCCGGCGATTACCTGGGGATCCAGCGGCTCGATGACGGTCACCTGCTGGTGAACGAGATGCGACAGCGCCTGGCCCCCAACCGTCAGCTCGTCTACCCGATCACCGCCGCTGGGAGAGAGCGGCGCCCCCAGAAGGTGATCGAACCGATCGGCACGGCGAGGGAAGAGCCCTGGTACAGCGAGACGGTCAAGGCCGGCAGGCCGATCTGGAGCTCGATCTATCAATGGGATGACAATCCGCAGGTGCTGTCGGTCTCCTTCAACCAGCCGGTCATCGATCCCCGCAGCGGTCGCCTGCGGGGTGTGATGGGTGTCGACGTGATCCTCACCCAGCTGAGCACCTTCCTGCAGCGACTCTGGGGCCAGCAACCGGGAATGGTGCTCGTCCTTGAGCGCGACGGCCGCCTCGTGGCCAGCTCCCGGCCATCCATGGTGCTCAGGAGCAGCGGTGGCGGTCCTCCCCAGCGGGTGCGGATCGATCAGAGCGACGACCCGCTGGTGCGGCGCCTGGGGGGCCTGCTCTTCAGCCGCAATGACGACGGCAGCCTGCGGCTGCAGGGTGGCTGGGGCCACAACGGCAGGGAACAGCTCGAGTTCAGCGAGCGCAACCGGTCGGTGTTCGTCGAGACGATGGGCTGGAGTGACAACCTGGGCCTGGACTGGCTGGTGCTGGTGGTCATCCCCCAGGAGGGGTTGCAGGGCATCGAAGCCCAGGGCACCCGCCTGGCCCTGGTCCTTTGCCTACTGGCGCTGCTGGTGGCGATCGTGATCACCCAGAGGCTCAACCGCTGGATCCTGCGCCCCCTGGAGCAGCTGACCGCCACCTCCCGACACATCACCGAGGCGGTGAGTGCCGACAATGGCGCACCACTCCGCTTTCAGCCGCAGCTGCCGCCCGCCAGCCCCCTTGAGGTGCAGACGCTGGCCGAGGTGCTGGCGGCGCTGGTGCAGCGCCTGAACGACCAGGTGGGGGCACTGATGCGATCCGGCTCCGAACTGGCCCTGGAAGTGCAACGCCGCTCCCAGGCACTGGATCTGTCCCTGCGCAGTGAACAGAAAGCCCTGGCCAGTGCTCAGATGCGTCAGTCGGTGCTGGCCCGCCTCAGCCATGAGCTGCGGACGCCGCTGACCAGCGTGCTCGGCTACACCAGGCTGGCCCTGAAGCAGGAGCTCTCCCCCCGGGTGCGTGAGTATCTCGACACCATCGACGGTGCGGCGCGCGAGATGCTCAAGCTCACCGAGGACTTCCTGGATCTCTCACGGCTGGAGTCGGGTCGGGTGCAGCTCGAGGCACTGCCCTTTGCTCTGAACGCCCTGGTGGAAGACGTGATCGACCTCGTGTCGCTGCAGGCTCAGGTGAAAGGCCTGACCATGGTGGTGAGCGTGGATCAGACGGTCGCGCCCTGCTGGATCGGAGACGCGGCTCGACTGCGGCAGGTGCTGGTGAACCTGCTGGTGAATGCCATCAAGTTCACGCCGGTGGGGGTGGTGAAGCTGCGCATCGACCAGGGGAACGGGGAGATGGGTCCCCTCCGGTTTGCGGTCTGTGACAGCGGCATCGGCATGGATGCCGAACAACAGGCCCGGGTGTTCGAAGCCTGGACCCAGGCTGACCCCTCCACCAGCCGCCGCTTCGGTGGCTCGGGGCTTGGGCTGGCGATCTGCCGCGAACTGGTGCAGCTCATGGGCGGCGGCCTTGACCTCCGGAGCCAGCCGGGACTGGGGACCACCATCTCGGTCTCCCTTCCCTGCCCCATCGCTCCCCGACGGGATCCGGAGCCCTGGCGAGCACTGCCGTCAGCCCCAGCGGGAATGGTGATCGAACTGGTCGGCGAGCTTGATCCCGAGGAGGTGTCGGTGCTGCAGGGCTGGTTGCGGGGCGGGGGCTGGCCGGCCCTGCGGATGGGCCCCCAGGGGCCACCTCCGTCGCTGCTGCTGCTGGTGCTGGGCGAGCAGGTGGACGCTGCAGGGGAACTGGCACGGCGCCAGCGGGCGCGCCTGGCCCCCGGAGGACGCCTGCTGGCTCTCGTTCGTCGTCTGGATGCCGACGCTTACCTGGAGGTGACCACACCCCCCTGGCACGGGATCCTCGAACGCCCCCTGCTGCTGCGGCGCTGGAACGAAACCCTGCGCAGCACCTTCGGGGAATCAGCGGGGTGAGCGGATCGCGTCCAGCAGGTAGGTCGATGCCGGACGACCGGGCCGACGGGCCTGGGACGACGACGGCGAGGCCCCCGGAGGTCGGTGCCGACGCTGACCGAGGAGCAGACGGCTCAGACGCAACACACCGCCCAGCATCAGCAGCAGACCTGCCACCGAGAGCAGGATCAGCAGCAAGGCACCGCTCAGCTGAAGCAGCCCGGAGCTGAGCTGCACCAGACCCATGGTGATGTTGCCCAGGGCGGTGCTGAAGTACAGCAGAGTGTCCAGTCGACTGGGGAGCTGGCTGAGCCCGAAGAGCAGTCCACCACCGGCCAGAAGCCAGGCCACACCCATGACCATCAGACCGGGACCGCCGCTGCGGGATGCGCGGCGGGGACGGGAGCCGGAACTCCGGCGATAGCTGCGAGTGGCCTGCATGCCCGCCAAGCTATCGACCCGGAGGATCAGGTCAATCCACGGCAGGACTGTCCGTCGGCTGATCCAGATAGCCGGCGTCGCGCAGCCATCGTTCGAATTCCTCGATCACCAGCTCATTGGGACAGTCGACAAGATTCAGGCCTCTGACGGTGCAGTCACCCTGGCCGGAATGGTGAAGGCTGATGGTGAAGTCGTCACCACTGAGGCCGCAGACCTCCGGGTCACTGCGAACGACCACGTCCAGCTGGGCGCCGAGGCGGATGATGCGGCGGCGCAGTCGGCCCCAGGAGGCGGAGGAGGACCTCATCGCCGGGGTGCGGCGGAGGTGGTGGGTGCCCCATCCGCAGCGGCCGGGGCCCCTGGGGTGTTGGGCCGGGGCAGGGGCATCAGGCTGGCCAGCGCAGCGGTCACCAGCAGGCTGGCGGCAGCGGCCGTCGGCGCCAGCAGCCGCTGCGGCAACGGTGTGGTGCGGGGAAGATCACGCCGGGGCAGCGGCCGGGCGACGGGGGGCGCCAGCGGCAGACCGATCCGTGGATCGTGCAGCATCTGATCGAGGCATTGGGTGAGATCGGCCAGCTCGGCACTGTCGAGGGTCAGTCGCAGGGGCGGAGTGTCGGACTGACTGCTGTGGACCGTGAGCCGATGCCCCCCTTCGAGCGGTTCGATCTCGACGCGCTGGACCTCGCTGCCGCAGGGCCGGGGGCTGTTGCTGATCAGGCGTCGGACGTAGGTGAGCACCACGTCCAGGAGAGCCTGGAGATGGTCGAGGCGCCCTTCGAGGGTGGCCTGCTGGCCGATGGCCAGTTCCCAACGGGTGAGAATTCCCAGACGCTGCTGGGGGTCTGCGGCGGTCTCGGGATCGCGGGTGACGTCAGGCAGGCCGAAGAGATCGAGCCGGGCACTGCTCTGTTCAAAACGCAGCCGCAGGGGGGCACCGGCGGGACCACCGAGGCTGAACAGGGAGCTGAACTGGGTCATCGCTGGGCATCCCGCAGGCTGGCCTCGAGCCGTGCCGCACCACCGGGACCGGCGGACAGCAGCAGCGACTCCACGATGGCGCGCCGCAGACCCTCCCCATCGCTGTCATCGAGCAGCTGTCGCACCGCACCCCGGCGCACGTTGAACCGTTCACGCACCAGATCGCTGAACCGTTCGCGGAACAGGGCCCAGCGCTGGGCCGTGAGCTCCGCAGGCTCGCGGCTGGAGACGAGCTGGCGCAGCAGGGGGTAGACGCGCTGGGCCAGCGTGCACACCAGCGTGATCAGCGCCCGGGATTCATCGGTGGCCAGCTGACCACGGCGGCTGGCCCGTCTCAGGGGGTTGCGACACCGGCTGCGCCAGAGGGTGACGCGATCGGGGAACTGCCCGCTGAGGCCCAGCTGATCGCAGCACCAGAGCATGGCCTCGCTGCCATGGAGATCAAGGGCCTCGATGGCGAGCAGCAGGAGATCGAGGCGTTCGAGACCCCGTCGGGGCAGCGGTCGCTCCGACCGGGGGACAGCGGCGGCGACAGTCAAGAGGGAAGGGCGTTGGCTGCGATGATGGCAGGTGTGCAGGGCCTGCGTCATCCCCCTGCCTGTTCCATGAGCACCGACCCGAGCCCCACCTCCCCCCTGGATGAGCGACTGCGGGCCGTGGTGCGCACGATCCCCGATTTTCCGAGGCCCGGAATCCTGTTTCGCGATCTGACGCCCCTGATGCGCGATCCGCAGATCTGGAAACTCACCCTGGATGGCCTGGCCGGCAGGGTGGACTCCCTCAACGCCGACCTGATCGTGGGCATCGAAGCCCGCGGCTTCCTGGTCGGCAATGCCCTCGCCCTGGTGCTGGGCCGCGGCTTCGTGCCGGTGCGCAAGCCCGGCAAGCTCCCCGGAGAGGTCGAAGCCCTCGACTACCAGCTGGAATATGGCAGCGACCGGCTTGAGATCCAGAGCGGCGCCCTTGACCCGGGTCAGAAAGTCCTGGTGGTCGATGACCTGCTGGCCACTGGCGGCACAGCTGCGGCCTGCGCCTCACTGGTGCAGCGGGTTGGAGGGGAAGTTGTGGGTTATGGCTTCCTGGCCGAACTGACCGAACTTGGGGGACGCGGCCGGCTGCCGGGACCGGCGGCGGTGGAGTCGCTGCTGCTCTACTGACGATCCTGCCAGTCGTAGACACGACCCAGCTGGACCAGACTGATCAGGCCGAAACGCCAGAGTGTCACCGGCAGGGGGGCCTGCTCCTGAACGGCCTGCCGCAGGCCAAGGGCAAGGGCGTCGTCGCTCAGGCCGATGTCACGCCGCAGGAATTCAACCAACGCCGTGGGGGGAACCGGTTGTGGCGACGTGGTGATCACCATGGGCAGGGAATGATGGACAGGAACCGGGACGACCCGTGACGACGGTGGGCCTGGACAGCGGCGTTGCGCTGAGGGTCTGGCCACGAGTGTGGCCAGAGCGGCGGCCGTTGTCCGTTAAGCACGTCTGAAGAGAGGTGATTGTTCTCCCCTGGGACGACCTCTGTCAATCCCCCCCGGCAGCGAGCCGCTGGGCAGCACGCCCTGGCTGGCAGCGGCGAGGGCGAGACTCCGCAGCGGACCCGAGTGGCCCAGGGCCCACAGGCCCAGTCGGCGCAGGGCCAGCAGCGGCAGCCAGCGGTTCGAGAACAGGCGGATGAGCAGATCTGTGGCAGCCAGGGTGAGCACGGCATCGGCCCAGCGACGGCGGGCATAACGCCGGGGCAGGGCCTCGATGTCTCGCTCACCCGAGGCCACGGCGGCGGCTTCTTGCCACAGCACCGCGACGTCGCGCCAACAGAGGTTGAGGCCCTGGCCACCCACCGGATGGCACCGGTGACCGCTTTCGCCGCAGAGCAGGGCACGCCCCCGGGCCAGCCGACTGGCCAGCCGGCAGGCCACCGGAAAACTCGCTGGGGGCTCGAGCAGTTCGCAGGCCTGAAGACCCGGCGGCAGGGCGGCACCGAGGGCCTGCAGGAATCCGGCTTCGCCAAGGCTCTGGCGGTGCCGACAGGCTTCAAGGGGGCCGCTCCAGACCACTTGCGCCCTGCCCCCTCCAAGGGGGAGCACCGCCAGGGGCCCCTCGGGGCGAAACACCTCCCAGGCCGTGGCGGGCGCAGCACCCTCCAGCTGGACCTGACAGGTGAGGCACCCCTGGTGGTAATCCCAGCCGGCGAAACCGATGCCGAGGGCGCCGCGGGCCTGGGAGCCGGCACCCTCACAGTGCACAAGCAGGTCGGCGGACAGGGGCGGACGCTCGGGCTCTCCAAGATGAAGCTGCAGTCCGGCGGCTGAGAAGCAGCGCAGCAGCAGCAGGTCCATCAGGGGGCGGTGGTCCAGCACCCAGCCGACGGCATCGTCGGCATCGGCGAAGACCACCTCGGGCGCACCGGAAGCACGGTCGGAGAGCAGCAGCCGGTGGAAGGGCTGCAGATGCGGCAGCAACCCCTCCCACAGACCCAGGGATCGCAGCAGCCGGCGGGTGGAATGGGTGATGGCGTAGGCACGGGCCCGCTGTCTCAGGGCTTCCGGCGGTGACGGATCATGCAACAGAACGCGCCAGCCACTGGCGGCCAGGGCCAGGGCGGCGACACATCCCGTGGGACCGGCGCCGCTGACGAGAGCGCTGGGAAAAACCGACACGGGCAAAAAAAATCCCACGGCAGAAAGTCTGCCGTGGGAACCACGGTGCCTGTGGCAAGGATCAGCCCAGGCCGAGCAGGCCACGGGTGAAGGCTTCACCACCCAGGGCGAATTCAGTGGCAAGCAGGGCCACAAAGCCGAGCATGGCCATACGGCCGTTGAGCTTCTCGGCACGTTCGTGGAAACCCCAGCCGTTCTCGGGGCTGACCACCTGCATGCGGGGCTCGCTGGCAAAGGCATTAAGGCGTCCGCCGTCTTCGGTGGTGACGGTGGCGCCGCGGATCACGGAGGGAGTGGAGGAGGCCACGGCAAGTCCTGAAACTTGTCTCAGCGTAACATGATGTTTCGGATTATGAAGGCCGTGACCTCAGCCCCTCAACGGGGCTCAACCCCCTCGATGCGGTCCTCGATGTCCTGGTACAGCTGCTGCAGCTGCTGGATGTTGGCGTCGGAGGTCTCCCAGTAACCGCGCCCATGGACCTCAAGCAGCGTGCCGACGATGCGGCGGAAGCTGTGGGGATTGAGGTCCATCAGCCGCTGACGCATCTCCGGGTCGTTGATGAACGTCTCATTGGCCTCTTCGTAGACGAAATTGTCGACGGATCCACTGGTGGCGCTCCAGCCCAGGGTGAAGTTGAGGCGCTTGGCCACCTCACGCACCCCTTCGTAGCCGCTGTTGAGCATGCCTTCGTACCACTTTGGATTCAGCAGCTTGGTGCGCGAATCCAGGCGGATTGTCTCGCCGAGACTGCGAACCTGAGCGTTGGCCGTGGTGGTGTCGGCGATGTAACTGGCCGGGGCCTTGCCATCATCCCGAAGCGTCTGAATCAGCTTGGTGGGATCAGAATCAAAGTAATGACTCACATCGGTGAGAGAAATCTCTGCCGAGTCAAGATTCTGAAAAGTCACATCAGCAGTTTTCATCGCTGACTCAAACACCTCGCGGTTCTGATTCATCTCGCCGGGATTATCGGCGTTGAAAGCAAAGGTCTTGCGCTGCAGGTACATCTCCTGCAACTCGCTCTCTTGTTCCCAGCTGCTGTTTTCCACCGCAAGGTTGACATTGGAGCTGTAGCTGCCACTGGCATTGGAAAACACACGTGTAGCGGCAGCCCTCAGGCTCACTCCCTGGGCTTCGGCCTGTTCAAGGGCATGGCGACGCACGAAGTTCTGCTCCAGGGGCTCGTCAGCCTCAGCGGCCATCTTGACGGCCTGATCGATCAACGCCATCTGGTTGATGAAGAGGTCGCGGAACACCCCGGAACAATTGACCACCACGTCGATGCGGGGGCGTCCGAGCTCATCGAGGGGAATGAGCTCGAGCTTGTTGACCCTGCCCAGGGAGTCAGCCAGGGGCCGCACCCCCAGGAACCAGAGGATCTGAGCCAGGGACTCGCCGTAGGTCTTGATGTTGTCGGTACCCCACAGGACGCAGGCGATGGTCTCGGGCCAGCTGCCCTGCTCGGCTCGCTGCCGCTCGATCAACCGGTCCACCACGACCTTGGCTGCCGCCACCGCGGCACGGGTCGGAATCGCCTGGGGATCGAGGGCATGGATGTTCTTGCCGCTGGGCAGGACCCCGGGATTGCGGATCGGATCTCCACCCGGGCCGGGCAGCACGTAGTTGCCGTCAAGGGCCCGCAACAGGCTCTGCATCTCCTGATCGGCACAGACCAGCTCGAGGCAGCCGCGCAGATAGGTGAACAGACGATCCAGTTCGACGGCGTTGACCTGGGAGAAGCCGGCGGCGCAGCACACCCGCAGCCAGGGACTGGGCAATCGCATCCCAAGTCGCTCCAGGGAGCGCCAGAGCCAGCCGAAACTGTCCTGCAGGGTGACGCGGCCGTCTCGACCGGTCAGGGAGCGCACCATGGCCCCCACCGCCTGACGACTGGTGCCGGTGATCAGGCGGTTCAGTTCCACATCGGCCAGCACCCCGGCGTCATTGCCCCGGTACACCTCCTCGATGGAACGGCCGAGGCTTTCGGCCAGCAGACCGGGAAGGCTGCGGAGCCCCTCCTCCTCCCGTTCAAGGGCGGCGATGTTGACCAGCGTGGCGATCGCCTCCTCTGCCGTGGGGGGTTTGCCGATGGTGTGAAGACCGCAGGGAAGCAGTCGGCTCTCGATCTCCATCAACTGTCGGTACACCGCCCCGACCACGGCATCGCGCTGGTCCTGGTCGAGCTCGACCGCGTCGACGGAGGGAAGATCGACGTCATGATCAAGGTTGCACTGACGGGCGGTCTCGACGATGGCATTGACGATCTGAATGCCGCGGCCGCTCTCCCGGAGCTGCTGATACGAACCCACGAGCTCACCGAGTTCCTTGAGGCCCTTGTAAAGACCTGCGTTTTCCGCCGGTGGCGTCAGGTAGCTGATGGTGGAGGCATACCCGCGTCGCTTGGCGATCGTGGCCTCCGATGGATTGTTGGCCGCGTAGTAGTAGAGGTTCGGCAGGGCGCCAATCAGCGAATCGGGATAACAGGTCTCGCTCATCCCCATCTGCTTGCCGGGCATGAACTCCAGGGAGCCATGGGTGCCGAAATGCAGCACGGCGTCGGCACCCCAGACCTTTTCGAGGTAGGTGTAATAGGCCGCAAACCCATGGTGGGGGCTGGCGCTGCGTGAGTAGAGCAGCCGCATCGGATCACCTTCGTAGCCGAAGGTGGGCTGAACACCGATGAACACGTTGCCGAAGTGGCAGCCGTAGATCAGCAGGTTCTGACCATCACTGTTGAGCTGACCGGGGGGCCTCCCCCAGTTCTCCTCCAGGCGACCGGAGAACGGGGTGAGCCGCTCATACTCCTCAACGCTCATCCGATGGGCGATGGCCAGTTCGGGGGCCCCCTCCATCGCCTCGGGATCCTTGAGCACCAGCTGCATCAGGGCCCGGGAGTCCCGGGGCAGAGTGCCCACGTCGTAGCCGGCGGCGCGCATTTCCTCCAGCACCCGGAAGATCGAGCCGAAGACATCGAGGTAGGCGGCGGTGCCGACATTTCCCTTGTCGGGGGGAAAACTGAAGACGGTGATCGCCAGCTTCTTCTCCTGGCGGGGCTTGCGACGCAGATTCGCCCAGCGGATCGCCCGTTCGGCAATGGCATCCACTCGGTCCTGGAGGGTGTGGGCCTTGCCGGTCGCGTCATCGCGACCGGAGAGCACGATCGGTTCGATGGCCCCGTCGAGTTCGGGGATGGCGATCTGCAGGGCCACCTGCACGGGATGCAGACCCAGATCACTGTCCTCCCATTCCTGGGTGGTCTGGAAGACGAGCGGCAGGGCCACCATGTAGGGCCTGTTCAGCCGCTGCAGGGTCTCGATGGCCTTGGGGTGGTCCTGACGGGCAGGACCGCCGACCAGGGCGAAGCCGGTGAGGCTCACCGCCGCATCCACGAGGGCCTGGTCGGGGTTGAGGGGGTCGAAGAAAAAGCTGTTGACGGGTTTCGAGAAGTCAAGGCCGCCGCAGAAGACCGGGATCACCCGGGCGCCGCGGAACTCAAGCTCCTGGATCAGGGCCACGTAATGGGCGTCGTCACCGGTGACGATGTGGCTGCGCTGCAGCACCAGGCCGACCAGGGGTCCGTTGCCCAGATCGGAGCGAGACTCCGTCCAGTTGAGGTACTCCTTGAGGTCCTCGAACATCGCCGGGGCGAGCGGATGCCAGATGCCTTGGTCGGGAAAGACCACAGGCTCGGCCACGGTCAGCTCAGGACGGTCACCGGCCGCTCCATCGAAGACGTAGCGGTCCGCGAGCATCAGCAGCATGTTGCGCAGGTTCTCCGGTGTGCCGCCCAGCCAGTACTGGAAGCTGAGCATGAAGCAGCGGGCGTCCTGGGCCTTCTCAACGGGCAGGTACTTCAACACCGTCGGCAGGGTGTTGAGCAGCTTGAGCATCGCGTCCTGGAACCCGGCGCCCCCGGCCTCCTTGCGCTTGCGCATGAACTGAGCAATGGCGCTTCGGCTCTGCCCCAGCTGGGCCATGGAGAAGCTGCCCAGCTTGTTCAGACGCATCACCTCCGGCATGGAGGGAAACACCACCGCCGCCCGCAGGCGTTCGCGGTGGGGGGTGACGGCCTCCACGACCTTCTGGGCCAGGTCCTCGATGAAGATCAGCGACGCGACGAACACGTCGGCGGCCGCCACATCGGTCTGGAACTGCGCGTAGTTCTCGCCGTCCCGCAGCTCTTCGATCAGGTAGCCGCTCAGGTCGATGGCCAGATCGCCATCTCCGCTGTTGATGGCGGTGGCAGCCTGGGACAGGGCGTTCTGGTACTGGGGCTCAAGAACGACATAGACCACCCGGAGCACCTGCCGGCCGTCCCCCTCGGGCGGGGAGATCCTGCGGCTGGCGGAACGGACCTGGGTGAACATCCTCTGGGCGCGGTCGATCAGGAAAGATTACGGACAGACTGCCGAAGCTGCGGCCGAACGACGACGACGATGAACGATTCGACCATTCCCGTGGTGGTGGCCGGTGCCCTGGGTCGCATGGGCGCCGAGGTGGTGCGGGCGATCCACGGGGCCTCCGACTGCCGGCTGGTGGGTGCCGTCGACACCACGCCGGGCTGCACCGGTGACGACGTCGGCGAGCGGCTGGGGCTGCCCCCCCTCGACGTGGCCCTGAGCCCTGACCTCGAGGGCAGCCTCTGCCGCGCGAGCCAGCAGCATCCGGGCAGCGTCCTCGTCGACTTCACCCATCCCTCGGTGGTCTACGAGCACACCCGTGCCGCCATTGCCTACGGCGTGGCTCCGGTGATCGGCACCACGGGCCTGACGCCGGACCAGCTCGGCGATCTCGCGCGACTGGCGGAACGCTCCTCGATGGGGGCGGCGGTGGTGCCCAACTTCTCCGTTGGCATGGTGCTGCTGCAGCAGGCGGCGGCCGCCGCGGCACGGTTCTACGACCACGCCGAACTGGTTGAGCTGCACCACAACCGCAAGGCCGATGCCCCGAGCGGCACCTGCCTGAAAACCGCGGAAATGATGGAGGAGCTGGGGAAGACCTTCAACATCGGCGAAGTGGAGGAACACGAGACCCTGGCGGGCAGCCGCGGCGGGCTCAGGCCCAGCGGTCTGCGGCTGCATGCGATCCGGCTGCCGGGCCTGGTGGCCCACCAGGAGGTTCAGTTCGGCGCCCCCGGCGAGCGTTACGTGCTGCGGCATGACACCTTCGATCGGGCGGCCTACATGCCTGGGGTTCTGCACACCATCCGCCGGGTGCGGCAGTTGTCCGGCCTGGTGTACGGCCTCGAAAGGCTGCTCTGAGGTCGCCCATGCTCGTTCCCCTCAAGCCCGGCGAACTGCAACGTCTGATCCCGCTGGTGGCCACCGGGCCCCAGTTCTCCCACTGCTGGGGCAATCCCAGCAAAGGACTGCAGCGCGTTCTGGTGTCGAGCATCGGTGGGGTGATCCCCCTGCTGATCAGCCAGAGCACCTTCGGCTACGGGGCCGGCAGCGTGTGGCTGGTGATCGGCATCACGCTGCTCCTTTATGTGCTGTGGGGCCCGATCCTGGAGGCCGGTCAGCGCAACAGCCGTCTGCGGCGCTACCCGGCGGCGGCCCTGTTCGAGGGCACGATCGCCGACCTTTACACCCGAGAACGCCTCGAGGACCGGCAGGAACAGGCCGATCGCAGCGGGCGCCTCGAGGTCGTCGAAAACCGGCGTACCTGGC
The DNA here is from genome assembly GCA_049317465.1 of Prochlorococcaceae cyanobacterium. Taxonomy (GTDB): domain Bacteria; phylum Cyanobacteriota; class Cyanobacteriia; order PCC-6307; family Cyanobiaceae; genus CAIQIA01. Next base: position 28,956 of record JBMOIF010000005.1, read on the forward strand.
TCTGCCTCGAGCTCGAGGACGAGGACGGCCGCCTTGGCGTGCTGCGGTGCCCCCTGCTCAAGGAGCACCGCACCCTGCGCCCGGGGATGGTGGTGCGCTGTCTGGTGCTGGCCGAACGGGCTGATTTCGCCCGCATTGGAGCCCTCTCGGATGCCTGGATCCCCCAGGCACGCCTGTGGGTGGGCGACTACCCCTACCTGCTGCGACCGGCCTTCGAGGAGCTCTGCCTGCGGCGGCTGCGCTAGCGGGGGGGCCAGAGGGCGTCGGCCATCCGGCAGGTCTGGACGATGGGCCCCACATCGTGGACCCGCACCACGCGCGCCCCACCGGCGATGGCCCGGCAGACGCTGGCGGCCGTGCCCCAGAGCCTGGCCCGTGGTCGCGGCTCCTGAAGCACAGCCCCGATGAAGCGCTTGCGCGACGGGCCCACCAACAGCGGAAAGCCATGGCGCCCCAGGCGCGGCAACCCGGCCAGCAGGGTCAGGTTGTGCTCGGTGGTCTTGGCAAACCCCAGGCCCGGATCCCACAGGATGCGGTCGGGAGCCACCCCCGCGCGGCAGGCGGTGTCGGTGGCCTGGAGCAGTTCGTTCTCGACCTCGGCGCAGACGTCGTCGTACCTAGCCATGTCATCCATCGTGCTGCTGTCGCCGCGGCTGTGCATCAGCACCAGCGGGCAGCCCCGGCGTCCCACCAGCGGCAGCAGTCCCGGGTCAGCACGACCGCCGCTGACGTCGTTGATCCAATCAGCACCGGCATCGAGTGCGGCCACGGCCACGGCCTCCTTGGTTGTGTCGACACTGATCAGCGGGTCGGGGCCGAGCTGGTCGCGCAGCAGCGCCAGAGCGGGCAGGAGCCGTCGGCACTCCTCATCCGCCCCGACAGCCACGGCGCCGGGACGGCTGCTCTGGGCGCCCAGATCAAGCACATCGGCCCCCTGGGCCAGGGCCCGGCGGGCAGCCGCCAGCACTGCCGGTGGCCCCTGGAGGCGGCCACCGTCGCTGAAGGAATCGGGCGTCAGGTTGAGCACGGCCATCACGCCGGTGCGGTCACCCCAGGGCAACAGGGGGCCCAGACGGGTCACACCGGTGCGGCCACCTGATAACCGGCGATGCGGGCGAATCCCTCGGGATCGAGGGAGGCACCTCCCACCAGGACGCCGTCGATGTCCGACTGGGCCATGATCTGATCGATGTTGTCGGGCTTGACCGACCCGCCGTACTGGACCACCAGGGCCGGTTCACCCACCCAGGTGCGGATCAGGCCGCACACACGGTTGGCTTCGCTGGCGGCACAGGTCTTGCCGGTGCCGATGGCCCAGATCGGTTCGTAGGCAACCACAAGTTTGAGGGGATCAAGACCCTGCAGCCCTTGCTCCACCTGTCGACGGATCACCCGTTCGGTCTCACCGGCTTCGCGCTGCTCATCGCTCTCACCCACGCACACGATCGGCACGAGGCCGGCGGCCTGGGCGGCACGGGCCCGCAGGTTGATCTGCTCGTCGCTTTCGCTGAAGTACTTGCGGGGTTCGCTGTGACCGACGATGGCGTAACGCACACCGTGCTCCAGCAGCATCGCCGGAGAGATCTCACCGGTGTAGGCGCCGTGTCCCTCCCAGTGCACGTTCTGACTGGACAGGGCGACGGGGCTGCCGGCCAAGGCCTCGCTGAGGGTCTGCAGGGCCGTGAACGGCGGTGCCAGCACGATGGTGCGGTCCCCGGGCAGGTCGTTGATCAGCGGCAGGAAGCGTGCGGCGAAGGCCCGCGCCTCCGCACACGTCATGTGCATCTTCCAGTTGCCGGCGATCACCGCCGGACGCGACGCCGTGGCCACGAACCCTGTGCAGCAGCCCGCCAACCTAGGTCCCCGTCGGCGCATCGGGGAGCTGGACATCATGGGGTCTGCCATCAATGGTGAGGCGGTCGCCATGGCTCAGCTGCCGGCCCCGTCGCAGCTCGGCGGCCCCGTTGACCGTCACCTGGCCCGACTGCACCCGCAGCTTGGCTTCTCCACCCGTGGCCACCAGGCCGCGCCATTTGAGGTACTGATCCAGTCGCACCGGGGTTCTGGCGGCAGCTGCCCGCGTAGCCTTTCCCGATGCTCGCACCCTCCCCGGCCGGCTTCCGCAGGCTGCTTCCCTCGCTGAAGCCCCATGGAGCACGGCTGGCGGCAGGTGGTGCCTGCATGCTCGTCTTCGTGGCCTGCTGGCCACTGCTGGCCTCCCAGGCCGGCCGCCTGATTCCCGCCATCGGTGCCGGTGACGTGGGGCGGGTGCTGCAGGTCATCGCGGTGGCCCTGGGGCTGTTCCTGCTGCAGAAACTGGCCCAGTTCGGACAGGACACCCTTCTGGCCGCCCCGGCCCTGCAGGTGAGCCAGGAACTGCGCCGTCAGCTGTTCGCACGGCTGCAACGCATCGATCTGGGCGCCCTTGAGAAGCTCTCGGCCGGCGATCTCACCTATCGGCTCACCGAAGATGCCGACCGTGTCGGGGAGGTGGTCTACAAGACCATCCAGGACACCGTGCCCAGCGTCCTGCAGCTCGTGGCCGTCTTCGGCTACATGGTGGTGCTCGACTGGAAGCTTTCGCTGGCCACCCTGCTGCTGGCACCGCTGGTGGCCCTGATGGTGAGCGGCTTCGGTGCCCGCGTCATGGCCGCCGCCGAACGCAGCCAGAAGCAGGTGAGCGAACTGGCGGGTCTGCTCGGCGAAGCCATCGCCGCGTTGCCGCTGGTGCGGGCCTTTGCCGCAGAACCTTGGCTGCAGCAACGATTCGAGACCGAAATCGACGCCCACCGTCGGGCCCGCTACCGCACCCTCAGGCTGCTGGCCCTGCAGCATCCGGTGGTGGGGTTCCTTGAGGCCGCCGGCATCCTGGCCGTGCTGCTGATGGGGGCCGGTCGGATCGCCGCCGGCGATCTCAGCCCGGCCGGTTTCAGCAGCTATGTGGCGGCCCTGCTGATGCTGATCGATCCCATCTCCCACCTCACCACCAACTACAACGAGTTCCAACAGGGCCAGGCGTCCCTGCGGCGGTTGCGTGACATCGAGGGAGAACAGCAGGAGCCCCCGGACCGCACGGGGGCCGTGCCCCTCGGCGACCTGCGGGGTGCCCTTCGTCTGGAGGCCGTCAGCTTCGGCTACGAGCCGACCAAACCCGTGCTGCGGCAGCTCGATCTGACCATCGAACCCGGTCAGGTGGTGGCGCTCGTCGGCCCGAGTGGTGCCGGCAAGAGCACCCTTTTCTCCCTGCTGCTGCGGTTCAACATCGTTCAGTCGGGGAGGGTTCTGCTGGACGGCCATGACATCCAGGACCTCCGCGCCGCCGAGCTGCGCAGGGCGGTGGCCCTGGTGCCTCAGACCACCACACTGTTCTCGGGCACAGTGGCCGAAGCGATTCGCTTCGGACGCAGCGCCAGTGACGAGGCGGTGCGCAGGGCCGCCCGGCTCGCCAACGCCGACGGTTTCATCGATGCCCTGCCCGGCGGATACGCCAGCCGCATCGAAGAGCGGGGCAGCAACCTCTCCGGTGGCCAGCGCCAGAGACTGGCCATCGCCCGCGCCGTGCTGGGGGACCCGGCCGTGCTGTTGCTGGATGAGGCCACGAGCGCCCTTGATGCCGAAGCGGAAGAGGCCGTGCAGCAGGGACTGCACCAGGCGATGGCCGGTCGAACGGTGCTGGTCATCGCCCACCGGCTGTCCACGGTGCAGGAAGCCGATCGCATCCTGGTGCTCGAGGGCGGCCGGATCGTGGAGGAGGGCAGCCACGATCAGCTGATGCAGGCAGGAGGCCGTTACCGCGACTTCTGCAACCGTCAGCTGATCCGCGCCGCCGGCCCGCTGCCGGCACCGGCCCATGGGTGACCCCCACGCCCCGGAGCCCGGATGGGAGTACCGGGTGATCCACATCGACGTGGCCGACAAGGCCCCCCCACCCCGACCCGATGCCAGCGAGGCCAGCGAACGTCTGGGTGGAGCCCTCAGCCCGGAGTTCATCGCCCGGGAATTTCCCGACCTGTACAGGCGCCAGCCCCCACTGCCCCGGCATCCCGCGGCGCAGCTGCAGCACTTCCTCAACCTTCTGGGGGAAGAGGGCTGGGAGCTCACCCAGACCGCCCAGATCGGCCCCCTGCTGATGTTCTTCTTCAAGCGTCCCCGTCGGGGGGAGGCGACCACCCGGCCTGTTTAACATCCGACTGATTCCAGCGTCTCCATGACCCAGTCCGGCGATCAGTCCCCCGTGCTCACGTTTGAGGGCAAGCGCTACGACCTCAACGCCCTTCCCGACGACATGAAGGAGCTGGTGCGGGGCCTGCAGGTCGCTGATGCCCAGTTGCGCCTCCACGAAGACACCCTCAAGGTGCTCGCGGTCGGTCGGCAGTCCATGGCCCTGCAGCTCAACGAACGCCTCAGGACCGTCGAGGCCCTGCCCGACGAATCCTGAGAGCGACTGATCCCGGCTTCAGGCCAGGGGTTCAAGTTCGAGGAAGCGGAAGCTGACTGCCTCGGCCCCGTCGTCGGTGCTGATCCGGCGTTCCTGAAGCACCCAGGGTCCGCCGTCGCGGAGGGGGACGAAGCTGTCGACGAAGTGCTGCTCAGGCCCCTTCGGCTCACCGCTGGCGGGATCGCTGTAGCGGCTGCTGTAACGACGGCTGAGGTAGCCCGAGCCGGTCTCGGTGATCTCCTCGGTGTGGATGGTCACGACGGTGCCATGGATGTGACGGTGCACCATCGTCACCACGTCGTCGGCGATGCGGTAGCGGTCACCGGCGCAGCGCCCGCCCACCTCGATCTCCAGCCCGGTGGCTTCCTGGGAGCGTGCCGTGAAGGTGTTGTCGGCATGGGTCTGCTCGAAGGGACGGCGCACGCGGTGGATGCAGACCTCCCAGAGCTGCTGTTGCAGGGCCTTCTCCACTTCGGCATCGTCGATGCCCTCCACTGCTCCCCGCAGATCGGCCCCCACCTGGAACCGGCCGCGCACGCAGCGATCGCCCTGCTGCCATTCGCAGACGCCGCGGTACCCGGCAAAGCCCGGCTCCCAGGTGTAACGGTTTTCGTAGGCGGCCCTGAACAGGCCGCGCACGTCGGTGCCGGGGGCAATGGACGTTGCCGTCATGGGCGGATGGTGAAGGTGGTCAACAACCCTAGGCAGGGGCGGTGACCGGTGGCTGCCGATGGAGATCCTGCAGGGCGTGGATCGGCAGATCCGGGCGCTGCTGCAGGGCTGTGACCGCTTCAACCACGGCCCTCGCCCCGGCCAGGGTGGTCACGGTGGGCACCTGATAGTCGAGGGCAGCCCGGCGCAGGTAGCGATCGTCATGGGCAGCCTGGCGGCCGATCGGCGTGTTGATGATCAGCTGGATGCCACCGGAACGGATCGCATCCTCCACGTTGGGACGGCCTTCGTGAACCTTGAGCACGGTCTCCACCTCCAGCCCCTCCCGGCGCAGATGATCGGCCGTGCCGCTGGTGGCCATGAGCCTGAAGCCCAGGGACGCCAGCCCGCGGGCCACTGCCACCAGAGGGGCTTTGTCGCGGTCATGGGTCGAGAGAAAGACGGTGCCCCCGGTGGGCAGCACCTCGCCGGCCCCGATTTCGGCCTTGGCGTAGGCCAGACCGAAGCTGCCGGCGCTGCCCATGACCTCACCCGTGGAACGCATCTCGGGCCCCAGCACCGAATCGGAGCCGGGGAAGCGACGGAAGGGCAGCACGGCCTCCTTGACAGCCTGCAGTGGCGGCACCGGTTCGCTGCTGAGGCCCAGTTCCGCCAGCGTGCGTCCGGCCATGAGGCGACTGGCGATGCGGGCGAGGGGCACGCCGGTGGCCTTGGCCACGAAGGGCACGGTGCGGGAGGCCCGCGGGTTGGCCTCAATGATGTAAACGACGCCTTCGCGGACGGCGAATTGCAGGTTGATCAGGCCGCACACCTCCAGGGCACGCGCCAGCTCGACGCTCCAGGCGCGAATGGTCTCCAGAGCCTCGGGCGCGAGGGTGACGCTGGGCAGGCAGCAGGCCGAGTCCCCCGAATGGACACCGGCCGGTTCAATGTGTTCCATCAGACCACCGATCACCACACGACCCTCGCCGTCGGCCAGGGCATCCACATCCACCTCGACGGCATTCTCCAGGTACTGGTCGATGAGCACCGGCTGCTCCGGATCGACCTGGACGGCCTCGCGCATGTAGCGCTCCAGCTCGGATGGGTCGAACACCACCTCCATGGCCCGGCCCCCCAGCACATAACTCGGCCGCACCACCACGGGATACCCGATGCGACCAGCCACGGCGACGGCCTCGGACTCGCTGCGGGCGATGCCATTGGCGGGTTGCCGGATGGCCAGCCGCCGCAGCACCGCCTCGAACTGTTCGCGGTCCTCCGCCAGATCGATGGACCGGGGTGAGGTGCCCCAGAGCCGCGTGCCGGTTCTTCGTCCCGCCTCGCTGTCGAGCCAGCTCAGCAGCGGCAGGGCCAGCTTGAGCGGGGTCTGGCCGCCGAACTGCACGATCACCCCTTCGGGACGCTCGGCCTCGATCACATTCAGGACATCCTCAAGGGTCAGCGGTTCGAAATAGAGGCGATCGCTGGTGTCGTAGTCGGTCGACACCGTCTCCGGATTGCTGTTGACCATGACGGTGGCGAACCCCTCGTCCTGCAGGGCGAAGGAGGCATGGCAGCAGCAGTAGTCGAACTCGATGCCCTGGCCGATGCGGTTGGGACCGCCGCCCAGGATCATCACCTTGCGGCGGGCCTCAGGCAGCACCTCGCTCGCATCCGGCAGGATCTCCAGCCGACCGTCGGGCCCCAGCCGCTCCAGGGGTTGTTCATAGCTGGCGTAGTGATACGGGGTGGTGGAGGCGAATTCGGCGGCGCAGGTGTCAACGGTCTTGAACACAGGGCGCACACCCAGCTGGTCCCGGTGGCTGCGCACCGCCAGCTCGGAGGCCCCGGTGGCCCAGGCAATCTGGCGGTCGCTGTAGCCCAGCTGCTTCAGCCGTCGCAGGCTGGCGGCCTCCAGGGAGTCGAGGCGACGGCCCCGCAGGAGGGCCCGCTCGCTGGCGATCAGGCCCTCCAGTTTGGTCAGGAACCATGGGTCGATGCTGCTGAGCCGATGCACCTCGGCGACCGAGCGGCCCTGCTCGAAGGCCTGACGCACGGCGAAGATCCGCTCGGGCGTGGGCTGTCGCAGCAGCCGGTCCAGCTCGCCATCGGCCAGGGGTTCGACACTGCGGTCGCAGCCCCAGCCGGCATGCCCCGTCTCAAGGGATCGGAGCGCCTTCTGGAACGATTCCTCGAAGCAGCGGCCGATGGCCATCGCCTCACCCACCGATTTCATCGAAGTGGTCAGCACAGGCGAGCTGCCGCTGAACTTCTCGAAGGCGAAACGGGGCACCTTGGTGACGACGTAGTCGATCGTCGGTTCGAAACTGGCGGGCGTCTGACCGGTGATGTCGTTGATGATCTCGTCGAGGCGGTAGCCGACCGCAAGACGGGCGGCGATCTTGGCGATCGGGAAGCCGGTGGCCTTGCTGGCCAGAGCAGAGCTGCGACTGACACGCGGGTTCATTTCGATCACCACCACGTCGCCGTTCTCCGGATTGATGGCGAACTGGATGTTGCTGCCACCGGTGTCGACACCGATTTCGCGGATGATGGCGATCGACTGGTCTCTGAGACGCTGATATTCGCGGTCGGTGAGGGTCATGGCGGGTGCCACCGTGATCGAATCGCCGGTGTGGACCCCCATCGGGTCAAGGTTCTCGATGCTGCAGATGATCACCACATTGTCGGCGGTGTCGCGCATCACCTCCAGCTCGAATTCCTTCCAGCCGAGCAGGGACTGTTCGATGAGGATCTGCTGCACCGGGCTGGCCTCAAGGCCGCTGGCACAGATGGCACGGAATTCCTCAGGGTTGTAGGCGATGCCACCGCCGGCGCCGCCGAGGGTGAAGGCGGGACGGATGATCAGGGGCCAGGCGCCGATGGCTTCGGCCACCCCCTGGGCCTCCTCGGCGGAACGGGCGATGCCCGAGGGACAGACCTCAACGCCGATGCGCTCCATGGCCTGTTTGAAGAGCTCCCGGTCCTCCGCCTTGCGAATGGCCTCCAGGTCGGCGCCGATCAGTTCCACCCCCCAGCGTGCGAGGGTGCCGTTCTCGGCCAGGGCCACGGCCAGGTTGAGTGCGGTCTGGCCCCCCATGGTGGGCAGCAGGGCATCGGGACGCTCCCGCTCGATGACGCGGGCGACCACCTCGGGCGTCAGCGGTTCGATGTAGGTGCGGTCGGCCATGTCCGGATCGGTCATGATCGAGGCCGGATTCGAGTTGACCAGCACCACCTCGTAGCCCTCGGCCCGCAGGGCCTTGCAGGCCTGGGTGCCCGAATAGTCGAATTCGCAGGCCTGGCCGATGACGATCGGTCCGGACCCCAGCAGCAGGATGCGTCGCAGGTCCGTGCGGCGGGGCATGGGCGGTGGCGGGGCAGTCTGGCTTCAGCTTCTCACTCCCGCCCCCTCCGGGGAGCTCGCTAGGGTGTGTGTCGATCACGACGTCGGAAGCGTCCGCATCCATGAGTGAGCTCCAGCGCCTGAAAGGGCTGCTGCCGCCGGAAATGCAGAGCTGGGTCTTTGTCGAGGCCGCGGCCTCGGCCACACCTCCCCTGATCAACCTGGAGGAGATCGGCCGCGACGAGGTGGAGATCCAGATCGACCTCGATGCGTGGGACGTGCTGGCCCTCGACCACCGCAACCTGCTGTTCTGGCATGAGGTGGGTCGCATCCAGAACGACACCATCCCCCGGGACGGTTGGGAGATGGCGGCCCTGGCCATCGGTCTCGGGGGTGCCATCGGCGAACTCTGGGTTCAGGACGGCCTGCTGCTGGTGCTGGCCATGGGGCTCTCCGGCTTTGCCGGATATCGCCTTTACCTCAAGAACAACTCCGAAAAGCGTCTCCAGGACGCCATCGCCGCCGACGAGCGGGCCATCGGTCTGGCGACCCGCTTCGGCTACACATTGCCGAACGCCTACAAGAGCCTGGGCGGCGCCCTCAAGGAACGGATCGAACAGACCCGCAAGAAGCGACAGCGTGCCTTCTTCGAGGATCGTCTCGAGGCCCTCCGGCGCAGCGCCGGTAAGGCCCGCGAGGAGATGGCCCAGCAGCAGGGCACCCGCAGTTCCCTCACCAGTGAGAACGTCTATGGATAGTGCCGGTCTGGCCCAGCTGGCGGCTGAAGCGGCGGATGACCGCAAGGCCGTGGACATCCGCCTGCTGCGGGTGGAACAGGTCACGACCCTCACCGAATGGTTCCTGATCTGCAGCGGCCTCTCCGACGTGCAGGTGCGGGCGATCGCCCGCTCGGTGGAGGACCGGCTCGAAGCCGAGGGGTCACGCCTGCCCCTGCGGCGGGAGGGGCTCAGCGAAGGGCGGTGGATCCTGCTCGACTACGGCGACCTGATCGTGCAGGTCTTCACGCCCCAGGAACGGCGTTACTACGATCTCGAGGCGTTCTGGGGCCACGGGGAGAGCATCCCGTTCATTCCGGCTCCGTCGGTCCCCGCCGGCTCTCCACCCATCACCACCCCATGAACGAGGCCTGCCCGGTTCCTCCTGACCAGCGACCGCTGCACGAGTTCCGGCAACTGCAGACCTCCTGGTTCTTTCGCTGGCCGGTGCACTCCCCCACCAGCCTCTCCCGTTCCCTGCTGCTCGGCTGGGTTCTGTGTCTCCCCGTGAGCCTTCTTGTGGCCAGTGGCAGCCTGACGCTCCGCCATCAACCACTCCAGCTGGTGGTGGCGGGGGCCCTGGCCGCCCTCGCCCTGCCGGCCCTGCTGCTGGTGCGCCAGTGGCTGGGCTGGACCTATGTGCAGCGTCGCCTGCTCAGTGAACGCATCGCCTACGAGGAATCGGGCTGGTACGACGGCCAGGAATGGGAGAAGCCCCTGCACTGGCGTCAGCAGGACCTGCTTGTAGCCCAGCACCAGGTGAAACCCGTGCTGCAGAGACTGCTGCGTGCCGCCATCTGGTTGCTGCTTCTCGTCGCCGGCGGCACCGGCCTCTGGCAGGCTCTCTGAAACCCTGCGGTTCCCCCTCCACCGGCATGGCTTCTTCCATCGGCCGTTCACCCACCTCGCGGCTGACGCCGCCTCCCCTGGAGGTGCGGCTGCTGCGCAACGGCATGGTCGAGTCCCTGCACCGGGTCCACGCCGTGGTGGCCGACACCCGCGGTCGGCTGCTCATGCGTGCCGGCGATGCGTCCCACCTCAGCTTCATCCGCTCGGCCCTCAAGCCACTGCAGGCCGAAGCCTTTGTCGCGAGCGGTGCCGCCGATCTGCAGGGGGCCTCGGACCGCGCCCTGGCCATCGCCTGCGCCTCCCACGGAGGCAGCACCGAACAGGCCCGGGAAGTGTTCCAGCTGCTGTGGAAGGCCGAGGTGGATGTCTCGTACCTGCGCTGCCCCCGTCCGGAGGGTGCCAGCAGTCCCCTGCAGCACAACTGCTCGGGCAAGCATGCCGCCTTTCTGGCCACCTGCCGGCGCCTGGGATGGCCCCTGGAGAATTACCTCGATCCCGACCATCCCCTGCAGCAGGACGTGCTGCGACGGGTGGCGGAACGGCTGGGTCTGCCTGCCGCGGAACTGGTCACCGCCTGTGACGACTGCGGAGCACCGACCCTGCAGCTTCCTCTGTCGCAGATGGCCCTGCTCTACGCCCACCTCGGCAGCGGTGGACTGCCCACCCTCGAGCGGCTGACGCGGGCCATGCAGGCCCACCCCGAACTGGTGGCTGGAGAAGGCCGCTTCGACACCGAACTGATGCTGCGCTCCCTGGGCCTGCTGGTGAGCAAGGGCGGAGCCGAGGGAATCCAGTGTCTGGCACGGCTGGGCGAAGGTCTCGGCCTGGCGATCAAGGTCGAGGACGGCTCCCACAGGGCGAAGTGGGCAGTGGCTCTGCACCTGCTGCGGCAACTGGAATGGCTCACCCCCGCGGCCCAGGACGAGCTGGAACAGCGATTCCTCCACCCGATGGCGGGTCAGCGGCTCGACGTGGTCGGTGAGCTGCGGTTTGACGGCGTCTGATCAGGCGGACTTGCCAGAAGGCGTGCTGCAGACTACATTTCTAAGGACGGCGCGGGGTAGAGCAGCCTGGTAGCTCGTCGGGCTCATAACCCGAAGGTCGGGAGTTCAAATCTCCCCCCCGCCACCATTTTCGCCGGCCCCTCAGGGGGTCGGCTTTTTTTTGCTTTCTGTCCGTCGATGCCGCGTCAGCTCAGTTGCCGCGGCGGAAAAGCCCCTCGAGGTACAGATCGGCAACGGCTCGCTCCCGGCTGCCATTGAGGTGCAAGAAACTGGCGAGGGCCGACCGCAGCACCTCCGACTGATCCCACTGCGGATGGCGCCGCAGGAACTCCTGCAGGCTCTGGAAAAGGGCCTCGGGCACTTCCGTCTCGACGGGAACCTCCGCAGCGTCCTGGGAGGGCTCGGTGCTGCTGCGGCCAAGGTCATCGAGGGGAAGGGTCATATCCGGGGCTAAGGACGTTGGCCCCCGATCAAGCCACACCACGGCAGGGTCGTCAAAAGTCGGCCAGACAGCGGCGCTTCGCCGGTCTCATCCGTTTGATCCAGTGGCCGCAAGAGATCTCGGCGATTGGCCAGACGATCCGGCTGGGCGGCGACCTGATGGAGGCAACGTCAAGGGCAGCACCACGGCGAAGCCCGGATCCCACAGGGGCCCCGCCGCACTGGAGTCCTGGGCGACGAACCTGGGGAAAAGTGCACCCTGAACCTGGGAAAACCCCGCCGTGCTGGGGAGAACCGTCATCACATCAGTTGTTCTGATCAGTCACCACAACCGCCCCCACAGGGCCCCGGCGCGACGGATGTGACAGCCTCAGGCACCACCACCGAGGGAACGCGGCCCCAGCGGATGATCGGCATGGGGGTAAGGCGCGTGGCCATGGCCGTGGTGGTCGTGGGGCCCGTGATCGTGGATCCCGTGGTCGTGGTCGTGGTCGTCGTGATGGTGATGGTGCCCACCGGGCGGCAGCGGGATTCCGTCGGGCTGGCAGGCGCCGGTGCACTCCCGCTCACAGAGATCGCACGTCAGGGCCAGACCCTCGACGTGGTGATGGTGGCTTTGCTGGGGCAGCCCCACGTCCTGCTCGAAGCCCAGAACCTGATCGCGGTACTTGCAGAGCGCGCAGTTCATCGGCGCATCCCCCTCGAAGGCCTCCACCACCCGCAGCCGCACGGTGTCGATTACCAGCGGATGGTCACCCAGATAGGGAACCTGCAGGATCTCAACGTCGGGATGGTCGGTCGCCACCCGTTCGCTGTGCTGACGGATGCGCGTCACCAGTACACCGGAGAACAGGAAATAGGGGAAAACAAGGATGCGGCGGAAACCGAGACGCACCGCATGGCGCAGTCCAGGCTCCACCAGGGGAAAGGTGACCCCGGAGAACACCGTTTCACCCCAGCCGAAACCGAAGCCCTCCACCAGCATCCGCGTCAACTTGGCGACGTTCGAATTGGCGTCGGGGTCGGAGGAGCCTCGGCCGACCACCACCAGCAAGGTGTCCGCCAGCGGGAAGGGCGGTGCCGCATCCAGGGTCTCCTGCAGACGCGCCCCGGCCGCCTGGATCATGCGCCGGTCGAGACCGAGCTCGCGGCCGTAGTCGATCCGCACACCCGTCTCGGCGGCATAGGCATTGAGCACCGAAGGAATGTCATTCTTGGCATGACCGGCCGCAAACAGCAGTCCAGGCACCGCCAGCACCCGCCTCACCCCCTGCTGGCGCAGCTCCTCGAGGCCATCGCGCAGCACCGGGCGAGCGAACTCAAGGTATCCATGGGCCACGGGCAGTTCGGGGATGCGCTGTCGCACCCCTGACACCAGACGGCCGAACTCCTCGACCGCCAGGCGGTTGCGGCTGCCATGGCCGCAGAGAAGCACACCAAGGCCGTCGACAGGATGGATCGGAAGACTCATGGACAAGGGTGGCTCTCCGGACCCTATCGCGGGCCCCAGGGGCTGCCCAGGGCTTCGGTGGCCTGGCCATCGGCACTGCGCAGGCAGGCATCGATGATCTCCTGGCTGATGCGTCCCTCCAGAAGGCCGGGCACCATCGGCCTTCCCTCTCGGATCGCCAGGGCCCACCAGCCCAGCAGACGTTCCACGGGGGCCAGGCGACCGTCTGACCAGGTGCGACCGAACGCCAGGGCAGGGTCGGGCTCCAGCACACGCAAGGGCTCCCCACGGCGGGCCCCCTGCAGCTGAAAACCATGGACGTAATCCCGCTGGTTGGAGCTGCCGAGCACCAGGGTCCCCTCGGATCCGTGGATCTCGAGCCAACAGCCCCGACCCAGGCGGGCCGTGGATGCGAGAGCGATCTGCACCGGCAGGGTCCGGGCTGCCGGAGACCAGCGCGGTTCGACGACCAGTTGCACCAGGGCCGTGTCGGCAGCGTCGACCACGGCAGTGCCCCCACGGGCCAGGGGGCGTTCGGGAATCGAGACCGTCAGCTGCGCCTGCACCTGACGGACGGGCCCCACCAACCACGCGATGAGGTCAAAGGCATGGCTGCCCAGGGCACCCAGCACACCACCGCCGTCCTCACGGGAGGAGTACCAGCTCCAGGGGCGCGCGGGATCACTGCGGCTGCCCATCAGCCAATCCAGGCGAATCAGCCAGGGTTCGCCGATCCAGCCCTGGTCGAGCAACGCCGCCGCCTGCTGGAACAGGGGCACGGCCCTGTATTCGAAATCGACACCGACCACACAACCCTGGGCCAGGGCCATGCGCTCGAGATCCTCGGCCACCGACGCGTGCAGAGCGACGGGCTTCTCGAGCAGGAGGTGGCGGCCGGCGAGAAGCGCCTGACGGGCCAGGGCCGCACGGGGGGCCGGGGGGGTGGCGATCACCACCGCCTCCACGGCGGGGTTCGCCAGCAGTTCGCTGAAATCGGTGGTGCCAGGCAGATCGGCCGTCGCCATCGCCGCGGCAAGCCGATCCCGGCGGGGATGCCAGAGGGCCACCGGTTCGGTATGGGGGCAAGCCAGCAGGGCCGGCAGGTGGACGGCCTCGCCGAAGCCGAGCCCGGCGATTGCCACACCGACGGGTTTCATCCGAGCAGCCCCCGGCGACGGGCCTCGGCACAGCTCGCCTCAAGGACGGAGCCCACGAGGGCGTCGGCGGTTGCCAGCTCCCACCCGGCCTGCAACCGGGGCAGGCCATTGCGCTGAAGATCGCGGTACAGGGCTTGACCACAATCCAGCTCCATCACATAGAGGCTTCCGGAAGGGGGGCGGTCACTGTCCCCTGGCGCCGGCAGGAAGCGGCTCAGCACCGTCAACCGCTGTTGTCTGTCGAGCCTCAGGCTGCCCCGATCCCACCACTGGCGTCCTTCGGCCGTGGCCGGCACCTCCTCCCAGTCAACGGGACCAGCGAGGGCGGCGGCGGGAGCGGCGACCAGAAGTGCCAGGGCAATGAGCAGGCCGCAGAGACGGCGGAGCCACGACCGGCGGCCTGTGCTGCAGCCAGGAGTCATGACAGCGCCACCGCCGCGGGATCGGGCTGCACCCCATGGAGGCGGAACAGGCTGGCCAGGGTCTCGCGCAGCTTTGGACGGGGTACGATCACATCCACAAATCCGTGTTCCAGCAGGTACTCGGCCGTCTGGAAGTCATCAGGCAGCTTCTCCCGCAGGGTCTGCTCGATCACCCGGCGGCCGGCAAACCCGATCAGGGCCTTGGGCTCGGCCAGGATCAGATCGCCGAGCATGGCGAAACTGGCGGTCACCCCACCGGTGGTGGGATGGGTCAGCAGGGGCAGGTAGAGCAACCGCGCCTGCCGGTGACGTTCGAGGGCCGCCGAGATCTTGGCCATCTGCATCAGGCTCAGCATGCCCTCCTGCATGCGGGCACCACCGCTGGCACAGACGATCAGCACGGGCCAGCCATGGGCCGTGGCCGCCTCGATCAGGCGGGTCAGTTTCTCCCCCACCACCGATCCCATGCTTCCACCCATGAAGCGGAACTCCATGACCCCGATCGCCAGCGGCAGACCCTCAATCCGTCCCTGGCCACACACGACGGCATCCCGCAGGCCGGTCTGGCGCTGGCTGTCCTTGAGACGATCGCTGTAGGCCCTGCGGTCCCGGAAGGCCAGGGGGTCACCGGGGGCCAGATGCTCATCCATGGGGATGAAACTTCCTGGATCCAGAATCAGCCGCAGGCGCTCCTGACTGTCGATCCGGTGGTGGTGGCCGCAGGCGGCGCAGACGCTGGCGTTGGCCAGCAGATCCTTGCGATAGACGACCTGGCTGCAGGTGGGGCACTTGCTCCAGAGCCCATCGCCCTCCTCAGGGTCCTGAATGGGGCGAACCGCAGGCGCTGATTTGCGGCGATCGGCGAACCAGTCGAGCAGCGACACGGCATCCGGAAGGAATCGACCCATTAAAAGCCCGCAACCGCCGTCCTCTGCAGCAGAGCAGCCAGGGCATCACCCCCCAGCCAGGCCAGACCTCCGCCAAGGGACAGGAAGGGGCCGAAGGGGAAGGGCTGGCGCGGCCCGAGACGGCCGCTGAGGCGCCCGGCCACGCCAAAGAGCGCTCCGGCGGAGATCGCCAGCGCCACCGCGACACCCAGGCCGCCCAGCCCGAGCCAGGCCCCCAGCAGCGCCGCCAGCCGGGCATCCCCGAGGCCGAGGGCCGGCTGCCCCAGCAGTTTCTCCGCAGCAGCACTGGTGGCCTCAAAGCCCAGCAGACCGACGGCGCAGGCCAGCAGGTGACCCCGCAGCAACCAGCCCTCCCCAGGCTGGAGCAGCACCGCCGCCAGGGTCACCAGGAGGCCCGTGACCACTCCCCAGCGGCAGAGCGGTTCAGGCAGGCGAAGGGTGCGGGCGTCGATCAGCGCCAGGGGGAGCAGCCAGAGCAGGAACAGCCCGCCGGCGAGGAGATTGAGCAGCGGCGGCAACGGCCCCAACCGTCCCACCCCCGGCCAGGCCATCAGCACCCACAGGCCGCCGCTGAGGGCTTCCACCAGGGGGTAAGACGCGGGGATGGCGGTGCGGCAGAAACCGCAGCGCCCCCGCAGCAGCAGCCAGCTGGCCAGCGGCACATTCATCCACCAGCGCAGGGGCCGGCCACAGCGGGGGCAGTAGCTGGGAGGACGCAACAGCGAAGCACCACGGGGCAGCCGCCAGACGACAACATTGGTGAAACTTCCAACGGCCAGGCCCAGCACCAGGGCCAGACACGCCAACGGTGACTCGGGCGGGGGGGGGATCATCGACGCTGACGGGAACCGGATCGCCCGGGGGGACGCAGCCGCACGAGATCAAGGGGCAGGAAATGCTCGTCGGGCAACAGCACAGCCGACTCGAAGATCAGCCGCCCCTGCGCCGTGACGGCGTTGACGACAACACCAAGGGCATCCGGGGGACTTCCTTGCCGTTCCAGATGCAGCAGATAGACCCTCCTGGCAATCGGCAGCAGCCGCAGCATCAGATCCGGAGCCCAGCGCACCGGCCCCGGATCAGCGGTGAAAGCAGCGCCACGGATGGCGAAGGAGGGGAATGTCACCGCCGCACGTTAGCCGTGCCGCGGTCGACTGATCGTGTCAGCCGAGACGACGCTTCTCCTCGATCATGCGGTGGATGATCGGCGTGAGGATCAGTTCCATGGCAAAACCCATCTTGCCGCCGTTGACCACGATGCTGGTTGGGCTCGACATGAACGAGTCGTGGATCATCTTGAGGAGATACGGGAAATCGATCTCCCACTTCTCACGGGCCCCCTTGCGGAAGTGGATGATGACGAAGCTCTCGTCGGGTGTGGGGATGTTCCGGCAGATGAACGGGTTGGAGGTGTCCACCGTGGGCACCCGCTGGAAGTTGATGTCGGTGAGGCTGAACTGGGGGCAGATGTGGTTGATGTAGTCGGGCATGCGGCGCAGGATCGTGTCAACGATCGCCTCGGCCGAGTAACCCCGCTCGGCATTGTCGCGATGGATCTTCTGGATCCACTCCAGGTTGGTGATGGGCACCACGCCGATCAGCAGGTCCACCAGCGCAGCCACGTCGTAGCCCTCGCCGACCACTCCGCCGTGCAGGCCTTCGTAGAACAGCAGATCCGTGGCGGGGGGCAGGGGCTCCCAGGGGGTGAACTGGCCCGGTTCCAGGGTGGTCCCGAGGCGGGCGTTGTGCTCGGCAGCCTCATCGAGGCTGTGCAGGTAGTAGCGACGCTCACCCCCGCCGCTGGTGCCGTAGGCCCGGAAGACCTCTTCGAGCTTGTCGAAGAGGTTGGCCTCGGGGCCGAAATGGGAGAAGTTCTCACCACGCTGCTGGGCCTCGGCCATGGCCTGCTTCATGGGACCGCGTTCGTAGCGGTGGTAGCTGTCCCCCTCGATGACCGCAGGCACGATGCCCTCGCGCTGGAAGATGTGTTCGAAGGCCCGCTTCACGGTGCTGGTGCCGGCGCCGGAGGACCCGGTGACCGCAACGATGGGGTGCAGCTTCGACATCGCTCCTCGCAGGGGGATTGGCTGCAGAGTTTGCCAGACCGCCGGCCCCGCCGTCAGGCGAGGGCGGCCAGCAGCCGTTCTCCCATGGCCTGGCAGCCGACGACCTGGCAGCCGGGTGCCATCAGATCCCCGGTGCGGTACCCCGCGGCGAGCACCCGGTCGACGGCGGTTTCGAGGGCGGTGGCGGCGGCCTCCTGACCCAGGCCGATGCGCAGCATCATGGCCGCCGAGAGCACCATGGCGAGCGGGTTGGCCCTGTCCTGTCCTGCGATGTCGGGTGCAGACCCGTGCACAGGCTCGAACAGACCGGGGCCGGTGGTGCCCAGGGAGGCCGAGGGGAGCATGCCGATCGAACCGCTGAGCATGGCGGCTTCATCGCTGAGAATGTCACCAAAGAGGTTGCCGGTGAGCAGCACGTCGAACTGACGCGGGTCGCGCACCAGCTGCATGGCGGCGTTGTCCACATAAAGATGGCTCAGCTCGATGTCGGGGTACTCGGCCGCCATCGCCGTGACCCGATCCCGCCAGAGCTGAGAGACATCGAGCACGTTGGCCTTATCGACCGAACACAGGCGCCCCCGGCGCTGACGGGCCAGGTCGAAGGCCACCCTGGCGATGCGATCCACCTCCGAGCTGCTGTAGGTCATGGTGTTGAAGCCCCGCTCCTCGCCGTCTTCGCCGACGACACGGCCCCGGGGCTGCCCGAAGTAGATGCCGCCGATCAGTTCCCGCACCACCAGCAGATCGACGTCACGGATCACCTCCTCCCGCAGGCTGCTGGCGCCGATCAGCGCCGGCACGATCCGCACCGGCCGCAGGTTGGCGAACAGCCCCAGGCCTGATCGCAGGGCCAACAGTCCGCTCTCCGGGCGCTGGGGGCGAGGCAGGCTGTCGTACTGGGGGCCGCCGATGGCCGCCAGCAGCACGGCGTCACTGGCTCGGCAGGCCTCGAGGGTGGCCGCGGGCAGGGGCTCACCGCAGGCATCGAACCCGGCGCCACCCACGGGGCGGGGATCGAAGGCGATGCTGAAGCCGTGCAGCTCTGCCACCCGCTCCAGCAGGGTGGTGGCCACGGCCATGATTTCCGGACCGATGCCGTCACCGGCCAGCGTGGTGATGTGAAAGCTGGTCATGCCCGCGGGCAGCGCGGCGCCGAACCTATCGCGGCGCCTCATCGAGTCCCAGCCGCCGCAGGGTGCGGGCCATGTCGGGAAGGCGGCTGAAGGCCGCGCTGCAACGCAGCCAGAGGCGGTTGGGGATCGCTGGATACCCGCTGACCACCTCCCCTGCAGCCACTTCCCCATGGATGCCCGATTTGGAGGAGGCGATCGCCCGATCCCCGATGCGGGCCCGGTTGGCGACGCCCACCTGGCCGGCCAGGATGACGCCATCCCCAAGCACGGCCCCGCCGGCGATGCCCACCTGGGCGGCCAGGGCGCAACCCCGGCCGATGCTGACCCCGTGGCCGATGTGGACCATGTTGTCGATCTTGGTGCCGTCTCCGATGCGGGTGGCCCCCACCGAAGGGCGGTCGATGGTGCTGCCGCAGCCGACCTCAACGCCTTCGCCAAGCAGCACCTGCCCGGTCTGGGGCATCTTGCGCCAACCGGCTGCGGTGGGCACGAAGCCGAAGCCCTCAGAACCGACCACCGCCGTCGAATGGATGACGCAGGCCCGGCCGAGGCGGCTGCCGGGATGGAGAACGGCATTCGCCTCGACGACGCAGCCCTCAGCGAGCTCGACATCCGCGTAGAGCACCACCCCGGGCGCCAGCACGCACCCGTCGCCGAGCCGACAGGCGGCACCCACGACGGCATGGGCACCGATGCTCACGTTCTGCCCCAGCACGGCGGTGGGATCGATGACCGCGCTGGGATGAATGCCGGTCGGCCGGGGTCGGGGCGGCAGCAGCGCACCGAGGGCCTCAGCGAAACCGAGGCGGGGATCGGCGAGGGCGATCCAGGCGATGCCACGGCTGCTGGCCAGCTCCTGCAGGGCCCCATCCCGGGGCAGCAGCAGTGCCGAGGCCAGGGAGTGCTCGAGGGCGCTGCGCAGACTGCTGCCCTTCTCGAGAAAAGCCAGCTGGCCACGGATGGCCTCATCGATGGCCGCCGCCCCGGTGAGTTCCGGATCGTCGGCGAGGAAGCGTGGCGAACCGTCCACCCCCGACAGATGCTCGAGGAGAACACTGAACTTCATGGCGGTCCGGCCGGGATCAGGGGGACGCCGGGATCGTACGGCCCATCCCGGAAGCGGTCAGCACCAGTTCATCGCGGTGGACCACCGCCTCGGGCAGATCGGGATCAAGACGGGAGCGGATCTCGATGCTGGTCAGACCGAGAGCCTGCTGCAGATCGACACTGGAGAACGCGGAGAGTCCACGGCCCAGTTCCTGGCCCTGCTCATCGACGATCCGCACGGGGGCATGGCGTCCGAAACAGCCCTCGATCGCGCGGATGCCAACCGCCAGCAGCGACGCACCCTGGTGGAGCAGGGCACCCCGGGCACCGGCATCAACGGTGAGGGTCCCCTCCGGCACCGGGGCGTGGGCCAGCCAGCGTTTGCGGTCGGGAATGGGCCTGTCGCTCGGCAGGAAGCGGGTGCCATGGGGATGACCCTCCAGGAGCTCCCTCAGCACCGTTGGATCACGGCCATCAGCAAGGCGCACCTCAATGCCGCTGGCCGTCGCGATGCGGGCCGCCGCAAGCTTGGTGGTCATCCCACCGGTGCCCCAACGGCCCCCACCTCCCGCCGCAGCGCTCAGGCCGTCGAGCTCGGCCATCGACCGCACCTCTGGGATCGGCACCGCCCCCTCGTCGTGGCGGGGATCTCCGGAGTACAGGCGATCGACATCGGTGAGCAGCACCAGGCAGCGGGCCCGCAGGGCCACGGCCACCAGGGCCGACAGGGTGTCGTTGTCACCGAAGCGCAGCTCCTCGGTGGCGAGGGTGTCGTTCTCGTTGATGACGGGCAGCACCCCCCATTGCAGCAGCTGGTCGAGGGTGCGGCTGGCATTCATGAAGCGGCGGCGCGAGGCCAGATCACCACGGGTGATCAGCACCTGGGCAACGGTGATGCCATGGCGCCGGAAGGCCTGGTCGTAGAGGCCCATCAGGCGCCCCTGGCCGATGGCCGCTGCCGCCTGCAGCTCCTGGACCAGCCGTGGCCTCTCCGCGCGCTGCAGAGCCGAACATCCCAGCCCTACGGCACCGCTCGTGACCAGGGCCACACTGCGGCCCCTGGACCGCTCGCTGCTGAGGGTTTCGGCCAGGCAGCCGATGAACTCCGTGGTGGACAGGCCATGGGCACCACGCAACAGGCTGGTGCCCACCTTCACCACCACGGTGTCAGTCATGGCCGGGCCTGGTGAGCAGAGTCGAGCTGGGCTCCGAACAGGCGGGCCAGCACCATCTCAGCCCGCTGCACCGGAGCCCGCGCCGCCGGCCGACCGTCGGCATCGATGGCATGCACCAGCACCGTGAACAAACCCAAACGGTTGCCGGCAATGACGTCGGTGAACAGTCGATCGCCGATCATCGCCACCTGGGCGGCCGGCAACTGCAGCTGCTGCAGCACCAGACGCAGTGCCCCTCGCCGGGGCTTGCAGGCCGCAGCAGTGAAGGGCAGATCGAAGCGACGGGCGATGGCGGCGATACGACGGTGATCGGGGTTGTTGCTGAACAGATGCAGCGGCAGCTGGCGGGAGGCCGCTTCGATCCAGCGGCTGATGGCCAGTGACGGCTCCGCACTGGTGCGGGGCAACAGAGTCGCATCCACATCCAGGACAAGAGCCCTGATCTGATGGGCCAGCAGCAGATCAAGGGGCAAGTCGGCCAGCACCCCCGAGGCGATCAGATCGGGCTCCAGCAGGGGTGACAGCCGTTGCAGCATCAACCCATCGCCTCCCGTTCCTCCAGCTCGGCCTCGATGCGCGGCTGGATCCGCTCGAATTCCTCGCCCTCGACAAGCACGGCCTCCCCGTCAAGCAGCCTGGCCACCACGAAGAAGGGGTCGAGGGGGATGTACAGGCCGTACTCCCGCTCGTCCACCACAAAGCTCACCAGCAGCTCGAAGGTCTCGGCATCATCCTCGCCGTCCTCGTCCTCAAGCAGATCTTCGGGGTCCGGCTCGTCCAGTTCGCCGGCCACCGTGAGGGTGACGGCCGACTGCACCAGGGTGAGGTCATGCTCTTGCAACACCACCTCGGCCGTGGAGAGGATGGCGGGGGTGATGGCATGCCCCTCAAGCAGCTCCGGCTCGTCGTCCTCGCGGAGGCGGAAGAGCGTCACCGGGGTGTCCACCGGGGTGAGCAGGGCGTAGTCGTTGCCGTCGAGGGGGATCAGCTGTTCGAGGAAGCAGAGCAGATCCCTGCCCCGGCCGTCCTGAACCAGCACGGTGGGCACATCGCCTGATCCGGGCAGGGTCGAGTCACTCATGGAAGGGTTGCGCACCTCTTCAGGATCCCTCAGCAAGGGTGGCACTGTCCTGCTCCAGGGTGGAGGCAGGCACCGGTTCGTCCCCTTCCTGAAGCCATTGTTGCAGCAGAAGCGCTGCGGCGGCACTGTCGAGACGACCGCTGCGATCCCCCGCCAGACCGAAGCGATCGCCGGCGCTCCAGCTGCTGGCATGTTCATCAACCCAGGCCAGCGGCAGGGTCAGGCAGCGGGCCAGCCGCTCGCCGTAGCGGCGACAGTGCTCGGCCTGGTCGGTGAGCTGCTGGCGGCTGTCGAGGGGAAGGCCCACCACCAGTGCCTCGCAGCGCCGCTGGGCCGCAAGGGCGGCGAACCAGGCGAGGTCGTCGCTCCAGCGGCCGCGCCGGCGGGCCGCCAGGGGGGTCACGGTCAGACCGAGAGGATCACATCCGGCCACACCGATGCGGCGGCGACCCACATCGAGGGCCAGCACGGAACGGGGACGCGGTGAGGCACCGCGTCTCAACGCACCGCCTCCGGCACCGGCCGCTGGCCGGGGCGCCACGGTCCCACCAGCCGATCCAGGGCCGCTGCCCGCCTCCATGGGGAGCTCGTCATCTCCTGCCGGGCCCACAGGCTGCGGGCCAACACCAGCTCCTCCCCCACCTGCACGGCCCCCTGGTGGGCCAGCCAGGCCATCAGCCGGGGCCGGCGCCCGTCGCAGCGCAGCACCACAGGCAGGTGATCGCGCACCGCTATCCCGACCAGACGGGCCATCGGACCATCCAGCAGCTGTTCCCATGCCGGATGCAACGTCAGATCCAGCTCTGTCAGCTGCTGGGCGTGATGGCGTCGCTGGAGACGCGCCGCGGCCACCGCAAGATGACGCTGTCGATCGACCAGCAGGCGGCTGGAGGGCAGGGCGTCATCGAGCAGATCGGGACTGCTCAGATCCTGCATGCGTCGCAGCTGACTGGGGGTGGCTCCAAGTTCCAGCTGCAGCAGCAGGGCCGCGTTCTCGGCCTGCAGGGGCTGCAGCTCCAGCTCTTCGGGCAGGGGGGCGGCAGGGGCCTGCAGGTGGACGAGGTCGTCGAGACGCCAGACCTGCAACTGCTGCAGAGTCTGGAACCCCTGGTCCCGCAAGGTGGCAAGCAGCAGGTCGTCGTGGAGATCGGCGCGGGCGATCCAGCTCACGGCCGCAGGGGTCTGCTGCAGGGCCTCGCGCAGCAGGGCCGTGGCCAGGTCAAGCCGGGCATCGGCGCGGTCGCAGATCTGCAGAAGATCGAGACGCCAGCAGCTGCCGCGCCGGTTGGCGGATCCGGCGAGAAGAAAACCCACCGGCTGGTCATGGGGATCTAGGGCGACCAGCCCCAGATCAGCCGGCCGACGACGACTGGAGCGGCCGAGAAGACGCTGCACAGGCCCAACGAGGGCCTGACGCCGCAGGCGATCGCCGCCGGCATCGGCATTGCGCCAGGCCATGGCCAGGTGCCCCCAGTGGAGGCTCTGGATCCTCGGGACAGGGTTGGTCGGCAGGCTCGGCATCCCAGGCAGCAGACCCCGACCGAACTTTATCCAGGGCTCACCCCCGGGGTGCGGTCAACGGACGGGGCGCACGACGACAAGTGGAGTGCGTTCGTTGGCATTGCCAGCTGGGTTGGGCCGCAGGGCCCGCTCAAGCAGGCTCAGGTCGCAACCGGGGCTGGCGGCGAGCACCTTCACACGGCCCAGGTCATTGACGTCGACCACAGCGACGCCATGGCCGAGGGACAGGCTGAGTTCTTCAACGATTCGTTCACTGTTGACAGGCCCCAGAACGATCGTCTGGTCATAGGGGGGAGTGGAACCTGTGACGTCGTCGATCAGCCGCGCCTGCTCACCCGCCAGGCGGTAGAAGCCCCCCGGGCTCCCCAGGAGCTTCATCAGGGTCCCGAGCACCCAGGCGGTGAGAACCCGGGCCGGGCCCACGAGGTCAATGAGGCTCTGGAGGCCGCAGGCGGTGGCGAGGCTGCTGGTGGGATGGAAGACGCGGCAGAGCTGACGGGCCAGACCGCTGGGGTGGATCTGGCTCGGATGGATGTAACGACCCTGCATCACTGCCAGGGGACTTTCCGCGATGGTGAGGATGTCGCCAGGCTGAAGCACCCCCCCGGCGTAATGGCGGAGCACCTCCTCAGGGGTGTCGAGGGTGCCCAGCAGATGGGTGCGCAGGGGCAGGACGCGGCAGCCGTCACCCTCTCGCCAGCCGGCAGTGGCGGCGTTGAGGGGCTGGGGACGCCGCAGGGGCACCAGCACTCCGTCCCGGCGGCGCAGGCGACCGAATGGGCCGTAGTTGCTCCAGAGGACCTCCACCCAGAGGGTGTCGAGCCGCTCCGAGAGGCGCTCGCCCCTCAGGGTCAGCTCGATCCGGGCCTGGGTGCGCTTGTGACCTTTGACGATGTATGCAAACCAGTAACCGTCGGACCGGGCCTGCTCATCGGGATGGAGGGGCACGACACGCGTGTCGATGCGGATGCCGCTGAGGTCCTCACGGCCAAGGAGCGTGGGCTTGATCCGCAGTTGCGGCACGAAGATCTCCATCCGTGGATGGGGGTTGGTGATGGTCACCGTGCCGTTCACCGACCAGCGGTCGTCACCATCGGGGCTCACCTGCCACCCCTCGGCAGACAGGCGCAGGGGGGAACGGGGACGCAGGCGATGGCGGGCCTCCAGCCAGATCAGAGCGATGCCAAAGCCCAGAAGGATCAGGGCTGCCAGCTGCAGCAGGGCAAGAAGAACGGCCATGCCGGGGGATTCAGGTTGGGCGGAGGGTAGCCCGGCCCCCAGGGTCCGGCCTTCACGGGGCGGTGGACGGGTGGTCTGCTACCTTCAAGAAGTGGTCCGGAGCGGACCCGTCGACACCGGGAACGGTTCGCCGATTCCCCAGCCGACGACCTGCTACGGTTCACAAGTCGCCTGAGAGGGCGGCAGCACCTGGACAACCGAAAAGCTTAAGGAACCGACGT
>JBMOIF010000006.1:0-53694 GCA_049317465.1 Prochlorococcaceae cyanobacterium
GGCGGTGTGCATCAGGTGCACCGCCAGAAGGCGGCCCGGGTCGTTGATGACGACGGTGTGCACCCTGTACCAGGGCAATCCCATTGGATTTGGTGCGGGGAAACGAACAGGAGCTCCGCAGGGACTGCGAAGTTCGGTGATCGTAAGGGCTGCCGGCCGGTGGCTGCCTGACGGTTTCAAAGGGACACACTCGGCCGGGCGCGCCTGCGCAGGCCGGCGGCGCCGGCCTGGTCACAAAACGCAACCTTGGGCCAGGCACAATGGGGCAAGGCCGCCACGTTTTCGATGCCCGTCGTTCGTTTCGTCCGGGAGGGCCGTGAGGTGGTCTGCCCCGCCGGCGCCAACCTGCGGGAGCTGGCCCTCGCCGAGGGGATTCAGCTGTATGGCCTCAAGGGCCAGCTGGGCAACTGTGGTGGCTGCGGCCAGTGCATCACCTGCTTTGTCGAGGTGGTGGCGGAGCGTGCACCCCAGTCCCTGAATCCGCCCACTGCCGTGGAGCTGCAGAAGCTGAGGCGGCGCCCCGAAGGATGGCGCCTGGCCTGCCAGACCGTCGTGTTCGACTCTGTCGCCGTGGTCACCCGCCCGCAGATGGGCCGCGCATCCCTGGATGGCGCGGTGGCAGCGGCCATTGCCGAACCACTCCCCCTGGTCGAGGTGGCCGTCGAGCCCGTGGAGGAGGACGGGGAGGCCTCGGACGAGGTCGAAGGGGATGGAACCGGCGACGGGCTGTGAAGCCGCCTCCAGGCGGCCGTCTGGCGGTGATACCCTCCCGAAGCTCTCCCCTGCAGCCATGGAAACCAACGATCTCGGCTTCGTCGCCAGCCTTCTGTTCGTGCTGGTGCCCGCGGTGTTCCTGATCGTTCTCTACATCCAGACCAACAGCCGCCAGGCCTGAGGTCGCGGGGCTTGATCAGCCCCGGCGCTCGGGCTCCCGCACGAGCAGCACCGGGGCCGGGGCGTGCACACGCACGTAGTCGCTCACCGAGCTCCCCAGCAACTTGTCAAGATCCACTAGACCCCTGGCCACCAGGGGGCGACGGTCCTGGGAGGCGATGACCATCAGGTCTGCCCGGGTTTCCTCGGCTGCGGCGCAGATGCCCCGGCCGATGTCGCCGGTGCGGTGCAGGGGGCGCAGCTCAACCCCGTAGCCGCGCGCCTTCTGAACCGCCTCCTGAAGCAGACGGTCTGCCTGGCCCTGGCCGTCACGGCTCGGCGAAAGGTCATGGTGACTGACGTGAACACCCGAGAGGACGCAACCGGGGATGTCGCGGGCCAGGCTGCAGGCCAGCCGCAGGGCATCGTCGCCAACTCCTGTGCCGTCGATGCCGACCAGCAGGCGATTGACATGGCGGATGTAGAGGTCATCCCGCACCAGGAGCATGGGTCGGGTCGAGAGCTGGAAGACGTACTGGCTGGCGCTGTTGGCCAGGATCGACTGCAGCCGTCCGAGCCCCCTGGAGCCCATCACGATCAGATCGGCATCCAGTTCTTCGGCAACCTTGAGCACCGTCTGTTTGGTGTCTCCCTGGCGCAGGATGGTGTTGACCGATGAGGGATCCAGGCCGAGGCGCTCTACCGCCGCCGCGAGCAGCGCTGCGCCGCTGCGCCAGTGCTCCTCCAGCCGTTCGCCGGCCTGCTCAGGCACCACGTGCAGCAGATTGAGGCGGGCCTGGGAGAAAGCGGGGATGTCGCGCAGCATGCGCACCATCTCCTCCACGTGACCCTTGCCTGAATCGGCGACGAGGAGGTTATGGAACATGGCCGAAGTCTGGACTCTGGCGCAGCCTATGGCGCCTGCAAGGAGCCGATGGCGTTGATCACGCCAGCTGACATGGAACGGGCCTGGCGCTGCAGCAAGGTGGTGCTGCCCCAGCACACCGACCATGCGGGAGTGCTCTGGCACGGGGCCTACGTCGCCTGGCTGGAGGAGGCCCGCGTTGAAGCCCTGGCCCTGGCGGGACTGGCCTATGCGGAACTGGCGGCCACGGGTCTGGAGCTGATGGTGACGGATCTGCGGCTGCAGTACCGGCAGGCCCTGTGGCACGGCGAGCGTGTGGAGCTGCTGAGTCGCCTGTTGCCGGCCCGGGGGGTGCGCCAACCGTTCTGCACGCTGTTCCGTCGGGCTGATGGTGGGGTGGCGGCGGAGGCCGAGGTGACCCTTGTGCTGGTGGATCGTGCCCGGGGACGGGCGTTGCGCCGGCCCCCCGCCGCCCTGGCTGCCGCCCTTGAGCGCCTGGCCCTCGGACCCTGCTTATAGTACAGGTGTTCTGTTTGGGGTGGGTGATGGGCACGGGCGTGCGAAGGGCCGGGGTGGCCGTCGGGGATCCCCGTGCCTGGTGGTGGGGCTGGTCCGGCTTCGATGGGGTGGGCATCCGGCGGCTTCGTGCCCTCGAGGAGCGATTCGGATCCCTCGAGGCAGCCTGGGCGGCTCCGGTGACGGCCTGGCGCCAGGTGCCTGGCCTGGGGCAGGCCACGGTGGCCTTCCTGGCAGCCCGCCGGGAGCGACAGCAGCCCTTCCCGCCCCCCTGCCCCCGCCGCACCCTGCTGCCCGATGACCCCGCCTTCCCTGCCGGGCTGGCTGCCCTTGAACGGCCGCCGCTGCTGCTGCAGTGGCATGGGCGAGGCAGTCTCTGGCCGGTGTTGCGTCGCCGTCTCGCCGTCGCGGTGGTCGGCACCCGGTCGCCATCGCTGCATGGTCTGAGCTGGGCCCGGCGGCTCGGTCTCTGCCTGGCCAGGGCCGGCTGGCCCGTCATCAGCGGTCTGGCCGAGGGGATCGACGCCGAGGCCCATCAGGGATGTCTCGAGGCCCGGGGGGCGCCCGTGGGGGTGATCGCGACCCCCCTGGACCGGGTCTATCCGAGGCATCACCAGGCCCTGCAGGGGGCCGTCGGCCGCCAGGGGCTGCTGTTGAGTGAACATCCGCCGGGCACGCCGGTGCGGCGGGGCCACTTCGCAGCGAGAAACCGGCTGGTGGTCGCGATGGCTTCGGCCGTGGTGGTGGTGGAGTGCCCCCAGGGCAGCGGCGCTCTGCATGCCGCGCGTCAGGCCTGGGAGGCTGGCGTGCCCCTGTGGGTGGTGCCGGCCGACACCGACCGTTGTTCGGCCGCCGGCAGCAATGCTCTGCTGGCAAGGGGAGCGACGCCCCTGGTCGACCCCGACGATCTGATCCGCAGCCTCGGGCGGGGCCCCCTGTGGCGATGCGGTGACCCGGGCGCCGGACCTGGCGTCGGCGGGGGGGGCTCCGCGCTGCTGGCGGCCCTGGGGGCGGGGGCCACCCTTGACGAGCTGGCCGAACGGCTTCACCGCCCCCTGCCGCAGCTGGCCCTCGAGTTGCTTGAGCTCGAGCGTCTGGGGGTGGTGCTTGCCGCTCCGGGGGCCTGTTGGCGGCCACGGCAGACTGCTGCCAGAGGCTCCTCATCCAGTCCGCCATGACTGCGCCCGGCGGCACCGTCGTTGTCTCGGGGGCCACACTGCTCGCCTGGCGGCGGATCTGCCTGCGCGAGCATCAGGCCCGGCGCGCCTCGTTCGACTGGTTGCTGGATGCGGCGGGGGGCCTGCCCTGGCGCGATCTGCAGGGATTGGTGCTCCAACCGGAGCGATCCGTGCCCCTTGCCCAGCCCCTGGAGGCCCTCGAGGACCTCTGGCACCGCCATTGCCTCACGGGGGTGCCGCTGCAGCACCTGGTGGGGCGGGTCCCCTGGCGGGACCTGTGGCTTGACGTGGGACCAGCGGCGCTGATTCCTCGCCAGGAGACCGAACTGCTGGTGGATCTGGCCCTGGAGCTGGGGCCTGCGCCACGCCGCTGGGCTGACCTGGGCACCGGTTCAGGCTGTCTGGCTGTTGCCCTTGCCCAGGCCTGGCCGTGCAGCGAGGGCTGGGCGGTGGACCGCTCGATCGAGGCGCTGGCGCTGGCCCGTCGCAACCTGGACCGACTGGCTCCGGCCGTTGCCGTTGGGGTGCTGGCGGGGGACTGGTGGCATCCCCTCGCTCCCTGGCGGGGACGGCTGGATCTGGTCGTGGCCAATCCCCCCTACATCCCCTCGGCTGTCGTGGAGGCGCTGGATCCCCTGGTGCGGGACCACGAGCCGCGGCTGGCCCTTGATGGCGGTGGCGATGGTCTCGAGGCCCTGCGGCAGGTGATTGCAGCCGCTCCGGAGATGCTGGCCCCGGGGGGCTGGCTGCTGCTGGAGCACCACCATGACCAGGCCGGCCCCGTGCAGCAGCTCCTGGCTGGCGCCGGCCTGCAGGACTGTCGATCCGCCCCGGACCTGGAGGGCCACAACCGCTTCGCCCTGGCCCGCCGCCCGCTTGAGGAGCATGCCGATGGCTGACCTGCCGCTGCTGAATCCCGTTGCCCTTGCCGAGCACCTGCTGGCGGGGGGGATGGCCGGTTTCCCGACCGACACGGTGCCGGCCCTGGCGGCGCTGCCCGCCGCCGCCGGCCCCCTGTGGGAACTCAAGCAGCGCCCTGCCGGAAAACCCTTCATCCTCATGGCTGCCACGGCCGCGGAGCTGATTGACGCCCTTGGGCAGGCCCCGCCTGAGGGTTGGGAGGATCTGGCCCGGCGCGGCTGGCCCGGAGCCCTGACGCTGGTGCTGCCGGCCCGCGGTTCCATCGCCGAAGCTCTGCATCCCGGGGGCGGCAGCCTCGGCCTGCGGGTCCCGGCCTGCCCTGCCGCCCTGGAGATCCTGCGCCGCACCGGACCGCTCGCCACCACCAGCGCCAACCGCTCCGGGGAGCCTCCCTGCCTCACCCCTGGCGCCATGGCTGAGGCCTTCCCCGCCCTGCCCCTGGTGGGGCCACTGCCGTGGCCGGCGGCGTCAGGCCAGGCCAGCACCGTGGTCTGCTGGGAGGCCGCGGTCGCCGCCTGGCGCGTGCTGCGCCAGGGTGAACTCAGTCCGGCCACCCTCGGCCTGAGCGCATGGCTGCCCTGACCCTGCTGATCGTGCTGCTGGTGGTCTTCGCCCAGGGCCTCTGGCTGCCGCTGCTGCGCCTGCTGCACGGGCTTCTGGCCCCCCACGGCGGCCTGGCCCTGCTGCTGGCTGCGGTGCTTGTGAGCTGGCTTCTGCTCGGCGACGGGTCCGCCGCCGGTCGTGACAGCAACAACTCTGCCGGCGTCAACCTTCGTGACTGACCCAGGTCGGGCATAATCACGGCCGAAGGTTTTCAGCCTTTTCTCATCAGGGTTGTTCTCCTCCACCCTTTAGCCGGCCGCAGTCCCTTGCCCCATCAGCCCTCCATCGGATGGTCCCTGCGGCGGCCCGGTCCCTCCAGGGCCCTGATCATGCAGACGGCCCGGCGGGCCTGGAGGCTGATCGCCGCCAACATCGTCTGCTCACTGCTGCAGGTCCTGGGGGACGGCGGCACCCTCTGGATTGTTTTCCTGGTCGTCCAGCTGATGACCACCGGCGAGGTTCACTGGTCGACCCGCCTGCCCGACGGGCTGCGCGCCTGGCTGGAGGCTCTCCCGTTCTGGCAGATGCTCGTGATTCTGCTGGCCACAGCCCTGGTGCTGCAGCTGCTGTTGAGCATCTCCCGTTACGGCACCACACTCACCAGCGGCTATTTCGCCGCCCGCTGCCGCCGGCGGGTGCTGGACCGCCTGCATGGCCAGATCATGGGGCTGAGCTTTCCGTGTGTGAGCCGCTACCGCATCGGTGACCTCTCAGATGTCATCCAGCAGGCGCCGGCCGGCATCCAGGCGGTCATCGATCAGAGCAGCCAGTCGCTGGTCAACCTGTTGATGGCGGGCGGCTACCTGGTGGTGCTGCTCTGCATCTCCCCCTGGCTGCTGATCGTGGCAATCGGCATCGGTGCCGCCCTCACGGCCATGCAGCGGCTGGCCCTGCCCCGACTGCGCTCGGCCGCTGGCCAGGTGATGCGCTCCCAGGTCGACATCGTCACCGCCATGACCGATGACCTGATGGGTCTGCGGTTGTTGCATTCCTATGGTCAGCTCGATCAGGCCCAGGACGCCCTCGAGCGCCGCACGGGGGCCCTGGAGGCGGGACTGCGGCGGCGCGCCCGGCTCATCAATCTCATCCCGCCGATCAGCTCACTGCTGCCCCTGGTGTGCATCACGATCCTGGTGGCCCTTAGTGTGCTGCTCTTCAAAAACCGCAGCACCGGTGTGATGCCCAGCCTGATCACATTCGTGCTCGGTCTGCAGCGACTCAATGTGCGCCTCACCTCCCTGGCGACCTCGGCCACGGTTGTCGTCGACAACCTGCCGATCCTGGCGCGCATTGACGGCATCCTCACCGCCGATGACAAACAGTTCGTGCGGCGCGGCGGCGCGATGTTCGCGTCCCTCCGCGAGTCCATCCGTTTCGACGGCGTGGGCCTCACCTATCCCTCGACCGAGGAACCGGTGCTCCACGATCTGTCGTTCACCATGCCGAGGGGAACCACCACGGCGCTGGTGGGCAGCAGCGGCGCCGGCAAGAGTTCAATCGCCGATCTGCTGATCGGTCTCTACACCCCAACCACGGGTTCCATCCTCATTGATGGAGTCGATCTGCAGCAGCTTGATCCCCAGAGCTGGCAGCACCGACTCGGGGTGGTCAACCAGGATTCGTTCCTGTTCAACCGCAGCATTGCCGACAACATCGCCTTCGGCAGCCCCAGGGCCACCAGGGCCGACATCGTTCGCGCTGCGGCCATGGCCCATGCCGACACCTTCATCAGCCAGCTGCCCGATGGCTACGACACCCGTGTCGGTGAACGGGGCTTCCGCCTCAGCGGCGGCCAGCGCCAGCGGATCGCCCTGGCCCGGGCATTGATGCGGCAGCCCGATCTGCTCATCCTTGACGAGGCCACCAGTGCCCTTGACACCGAGAACGAGTTTTTGGTGCAGGAGGCCCTGCGGGACCTCGATCACTCCCTCACCCGTCTGGTGATCGCCCACCGCCTGGCCACCGTCGTGGACGCCGATCAGATCCTGGTGATCGACAGGGGGCGCATCGTGCAGCGCGGCACCCACACCGATCTCAGTCTCGAAGACACCGGCACCTACCGCCAGCTGCTGATGCGGCAGGCTCTCAGCGACCGTTCGCTGCAGCCGGGATGATGGCGCCCCCCTCGGTGTCGGTCGTGGTGCCGACCCGCGACCGTCTGGAACTGCTGCAGGCCACCGTCTGCTCTGTGCTGGATCAGACCCTGGTGGACCTCGAACTGCTGGTGGTTGACGATGGTTCCGTGGACGGCACCTGTGCCTGGCTGGCAGAGGCGTCGTGCCGGGATCCCCGCCTGCACTGGCTGGATCGGCCCGTGCTGCGGCCCGGGGCCGGTGGCTCCCAGGTGTGCCGCAACCTGGGCCTGCAGCAGGCCTGCGGCCAGGCGCTGCTCTTTCTCGATTCGGATGATCTGCTGGCGCCCACCTGCCTGGAGCGGCGCTGGCGGCATCTGCAGGCCGACCCCGGCCTCGATGGTGTGGGCGCCGTGGCCTGCCGTTTCAACGACCGGCCGTTCGACCTCGGCCGCGACAACCTCTGGGGGGCCGACACGCTGGATCTTGACCCCCTCGACTGCTTTCTGGCGGAACAGGTGCCGTGGCAGACCGCCGGTGTGCTCTGGCGGCGTGGGGCCTTCGCCCGCATCGGTGACTGGGATGAGGCCCTCGCCCGGGGTCGGCAGGATTACGAGCTGTTCGTGCGGGCCCTCTGCCGCGGCTGCCGGATCGCCCGCACCGCTGAGGTTGATTACCACTGGCGTGTGCCCAGGGACGATTGTTTCAGCTCGGCCAAGGCCTTCCAGCGCCGCTACGCCGACGGTTCCCACAACGGCGTTCTCGATCGGGTGGCGCGCGAGGTGGTGGCCCGGGGCCGCCTGGATGACCGCCGGCGCCGGCAGCTGGCCCATGCCGTGCTGCGGGGAGCCCTGCTGTGCCGCCATTTCGGCGGTTCCTTCCGCCTGGCGTCCCGCGGGGTGATCAGCGCCTGGCGGCTGGGACTGCTGCGACCGTCGACGGCTGGGCTGGCCCTGCTGCTGCTGCTGGGCTGGGGTTCGGTGGCCGGCCGCAATCCCGCCATGGCTGCCCTCGCCCGCCTGGCGGGTGAGGCGCCGGCGCCGAGGCCGTGCAGCGATGATCCTGTTCCGGCATGGTCGCTTCGATGAGCTCCCCCGCCACCGATCGCTGCTTTGTCCTGCTCGGTTTCCAGCGCTCCGGCACCACCGTGCTGCAGCGGCTTCTGACCTCTCGGGCGGAGGTGTCGTTCTTCGAGCAGGAGATCTGGGCCGCCACCTTCTTCGGCCAGTTTCTCTCGTGCTGGACGGCCCATGGCCGTCCGGACTATCCGCTGGCACCGGGGGTCATCGCCGCCATGGTGCCCGACGTGGCCCCCGGGGGCTGGCGGGCCTTCAAGAGCAACCTGCATGGGCTCGAGTCGACCGAGACCGCCCTGCGGGGTCTGGATGAGGGGTTCGCCTGGCTGACGGTGATCGCCCTGGTGCGCCGGGATCTGCTTGCCCAGGCGGCCTCCCTGCGCCGGGCCCGCCTCAGTCGCCGCTGGCATGCGTCCGATGCTGTGGCCGATCCGGCCGGTGAGCGCATCACGCTGCCCCTCGACCGCCAGGGGGAGGGCTGGCTGATCTCGCTGCTGCTGGGCCAGCGACGCCTGCTGCGCCACGCCGAGGAGCGGGGGTGGCTGCTGATCGATTACGAGCGGGACCTGCTGGCCGCCGGTCCAGGGGTCGCCCTGGAGCGCATCGAGCGGCACCTGGGGCTGCCCCCCGGCGACTACCCGCTCGACCGTCACCCCAAGGTGGCCCCTCCGGTGGAGGACTATGTGGTGAATCACCTGGAGGCCAGGACGTTCATCGATCGTCTCCAGGCCCAGGACGACGCCATGCTGCTGGGCC
The DNA here is from genome assembly GCA_049317465.1 of Prochlorococcaceae cyanobacterium. GTDB lineage: Bacteria > Cyanobacteriota > Cyanobacteriia > PCC-6307 > Cyanobiaceae > CAIQIA01. The sequence goes on from JBMOIF010000006.1 coordinate 8,861, forward strand.
GCCTCCAGGAGCTGCGGCGTCCCCGCCGCCGCGACCGGATCGTGCGCCTGTTGGGGCGGGTCACGGGCCGGCCATGAGGGCTGATCCGGTGGCGGCCGGCCTGCGCCTGGCCCTGGTGTCGTATGAGTTCCCGCCGGCCCTGGTCATCGGCGGCATCGGCACCTACAGCGCCCAGGCCGCCCGCATGCTCGCCGCCGCCGGGGCGGAGGTGGAGGTGTTCTGTGCCGGCACGCCGCCGGCGGAGGGGGAGCCCTGGGCGGCGCCGGGCCTTGTCATCCATCGGCTGTCGTGCGACTCGCGGGTGGCATTCAGGACCGCCCTGGCGCCGGTGCTGGCGGCCCGTCACCGGCTGGCCCCCTTCGCCGTGATCGAAAGCCCGGAACTGGCGGCGGAGGCGGCGGAGGCCTGGGGCCTCTGCCCCGGTGCCGCCCTGGTGGTGCGGCTGCACACCCCCACCGAGCTGCTGAACGAGCTCGGCTGGGAGGCCCCGTCGGCCACCACCCGGCTGCGGATGCTGCTGGGGGGATTGCGTCGCGGCAGGCTGGTGTGGGCCCGGCCGCCGGTCCCCACCGCCGAGGTCGATCTGGAACGGAGGTTCTGCACCGCCGCCGCCCTGGTGGTGGCCCCCAGCCAGGCCATCGCCGACCTCTGCGGCCGCCGCTGGGCCTTTCCCGCCGGCCGGCTGCAGGTGGTTCCCAATGTCTTCCGGCCCGCGCCGGCCCTGTTGGCCCTGGCCCCGCCCCGGCAGCTCACCACGGTGGGCTTTCTCGGCCGCCTCGAAACCCGCAAGGGGATCTTTGACCTGGTCGAGGCCATGGTCCGCCTGCTGCCCCGCCATCCCCGGCTGCGGCTGCGCCTGATCGGCCCCAGCTGGCCCACCGCCCGCGGCGATGCCCAGCAGAGGCTGCAGCGGCGGCTGCGACCCTGGAGCGACCGGGTCACCCTCGCCGGTCCGGTCGCCCCCGAGGCGGTGGCTGCCGAACTGGCCCGATGCGATGCCGTGGTGCTGCCGAGCCACTGGGAGAATTTCCCCAATGCCTGCTGGGAGGCCATGGCGGCGGCGCGCATGGTGGTGGGCTCCCGGGCGGGGGGGATGGCAGAAGTGATCCGGGACGGTCAGGACGGTCTGCTGGTGCCCCCCCGCCGTCCACAGGCCATCGTCGCCGCCCTGGAGCGCCTGCTGGCCTCTCCCGAGGCGGCCGCGGCGATGGCCCGTTCGGCCCGTCAGCGGATCCTCGACCGTCTCGGCGAGGGGCAGGTGCTGCCGCTGCAGCTGCAGGCCTATCAACGGGCCATGGCGCAGCGCCCGGGGCAGGGGGCACCATGACCACGCCAGCCCTCAGCGTCATCGTTCCGGCCCACAATCCCCACCCCGGTCGGCTCCAGCGCGCGCTGCAGTCGCTGCAGGAGCAGGATCTGGCCCCTGACCGCTGGGAGCTGCTGCTGATCGACAACGCCAGCGTCCCGCCGCTGGACCCGCAGCTGCTGGCCTGGCATCCCAGCGCCCGGGTGGTGCCCGAGCCCCGGCTGGGCCTCTCCCACGCCCGCCTGGCCGGGCTGGCCGCGGCCCGTGGTGAGCTGCTGGTGTGGGTGGACGACGACAACTGTCTCTGCCCGGAGTATCTGCGCCAGGCGCTGGAGCTGTTCGCCGCCCACCCCCGCCTCGGTGCCGCCGGCGGGCCCGCCGTGGCGGAGCACGAGGAGCCGCCGCCGGCGTGGTTCGAGCCCGGCCTGGCCCCCCTGGGCTGCCGTGACCACGGGCCCGACGCGCTCTGGATGCGCTGGGATCCGGCCCACCCCACCTACCCGTCGGCGGCCCCCATCGGTGCCGGTCTCGTGATCCGGCGGGAGGCGCTGCGGTTGTGGGCCGATGCCGTCGCCCGCGATCCCCGGCGCCAGGGCCTGGGCCGTCGGGGCCGTGCCCTGAGTTCGGGCGAAGACAACGACATCAACCTCACCCTGCTGCGCCAGGGATGGGAGCTGGCCTATGTGCCGGCCCTGGGGTTGCGGCACCTGATTCCTCCGGGCCGGTTGCAGCTGCGATACCAGCAGCGCCTGGCCCGTGCCAGCTTCCGCGACTTCGTGCGGGTGCTGGATGTGCACGGCATCCGCCCCTGGGGTCCCATTGCGGCCTGGACCGTGCCCCTGCGGGCCCTGCGGGCGGCCTGGACCCATCGCATCTGGCGTGGACCGGCGGCCCGCATCCGCTGGGCCGGGGCCCTGGGGCAGTACCAGGGCAGGGCCGGCCTGACCCCGGTGTCGTCGCAGGAGCAGGGGGCATGAGGGAGCTCGTCACCCGCCTGCGCCCCCACCTCGGCCGCTGGCGTCGCCGCACCCTCGATCCCCTGCGTCGCCAGGCGCATCGGCTGCGGGTGTGGGGTCCCCGGGCGGTGCTGCGGCTGCCGGCCTGGCAGGCCCAGATGGAGGCCGCCGCCCTGGAGCTGCCTCCGCCCGGGGCCGAGGGCGGCGAGCCCCTGGAGGTCTGGTTCCTCACGGGCCGACGTTTCTGGTACCAGACCGCCTTCTGCGCCTGGACACTGGCCTGCACCACCCGCCGCCCGCTGGTGCTGCAGCTGGTGGACGACGGCACCCTCACCCCCGCCGACGAGGCGGCCCTGCGGCGCCTCTTTCCCCGGGGCCTCACCCGCTGGCGCCGGGAGCTGCAGCCCCTGATCGACGCGCTGCTGCCGCAGGAGCGCTTCCCGACCCTGCGGGCCCGCTGGAACGACTACATCAACATCCACAAGCTGATCGCCGTGCACCTGGGCCAGCCACCGGCCCTGCGCCTCGTGCTCGATTCGGACATGCTGCTGCTGGCGCCACCGCAGGAGCTGCTGGCCTGGTGGGATGCCATGGGGGCCGCAACGGCCGATGACCAGCGGCGCCGGCCCTGTCTGATGGTCGATTGCGAGGAGTCGTACGGCTACTCGCGGGGGCTGATGGAGTCGCTCTGCGGCGCGCCGATCCCACCGCTGCTGAACGTCGGGGTGTGCGGTCTGCACAGCTTGCTGCTCGACTGGGAGGAGCTGGAGCACTGGTGCCGCACCCTCTGGGAGAAGGAAGGCAGCTGCTATTTCCTCGAGCAGGCCCTGGTGGCGATGCTGGCCGCCCGCGAGCAGCCCCTGGTGCTGCCCCGCGAGCGCTACATCACCGCCCCCGGCCGGCGCCAGGTGCGCCGGGGCGACGGGGTGCTGCACCACTTCGTCGCCGACAGCAAACCGCTGTACTTCGGCCCCTCCTGGAGGCGGCTGCTGCAGGAGCTGGCGCCATGACGCTGGTGTCGGTGTGCGTGCCGTGCCACAACGCCGGCCCCTGGCTGGCGGCAACCCTCGAGGCCCTGCTGGCCCAGACCTGGAGAGAGCTCGAGATCATCGTGGTCGATGACGGCTCCACTGACGGCAGTGGACCGCTGCTGGACCGGTACCGCGAGCGGGGAGTCACCGTGCTGCACCAGGCCGCCGGCGGGGCCGCCCGGGCCCGCAACACCGCCCTTTCTCTGGCCCGGGGTGCCTGCATCAAATTTTTTGATGCCGACGACCTGCTCAGTCCCGACCTGATCGAACGGCAGCTGGCCGCCCTCGGTGGCCGCGAGGATGCGGTCGCCAGCTGCGGCTGGGGCCGTTTCAGGAGTGCCGATGGCGCCGACCTGAAGCTCAATCCTGAGGCTCTGTGGTGCACGCTGCCCTCCGATGAGTGGCTCGTGCAGGCCTGGCGCTGGGCCCGGCCGATGATGCAGCCGGGCCTGTTTCTGATCCCCCGGGCCCTGCTCGAGCGCTGCGGCGGCTGGGATGCGCGCCTCAGCCTGATCGACGACTTCGAGTTCTACAGCCGTGTGCTCTGTGCAGCCCGCGAGGTGCGCTTCACGCCCGATGCCGTGGTGGCCTACCGGTCGGCCCTGCCCGGCAGCCTGTCGTCGCGCAAGGACCGCCTGGCGATGGAGTCGGCCCATCTGTCGCTGCGGCTGGGCACCGGCCACCTGCTGGCGCGGCGCACCGATGCTGCGGCCCGTCGATCGTGCGCCAACATTCTCCAGAACTTCGTCTACGAGGCCTGGGCCGATCCCCGCTGCCGGGAACTGGCCTCTGCCCTCGAGCCGGAGATCGAACGGCTCGGGGGCAGCGATCTGCCGCTTCCCGGCGGACCACGGCTGCAGCGCCTCGGTCGTCTGATCGGCTGGCGCCGCGCCGTGCGTCTGCAGTCCACCCTGCGGCGCCTGCGCCGTGCCCCCTGAGCGACCGGCCATGGATCCGCGCCCCCTGCACATCGTCCTCACCGCCGACCCGGAACTGCCGGTGCCGCCGCGTCTGTATGGCGGCATCGAACGGATCATCGATCTGCTGGCCAGCGAGTACCGCCGTCGCGGCCACGACGTCACCCTGGTGGCTCATCCCGACTCGACGGCCGCCGCCACCCTGGTCCCCTGGCCTGGACGGTCCAGCCGCTCCCGCCGCGACGGGCTTCGCAACGCCGCCACCCTCTGGCGCACCGTGCGGCAGAGGCCGGTCGATGTCATCCATTCGTTCTCACGCATCGCCTACCTGCTGCCCCTGCTGCCCTCCGGCGTCCCCAAGCTGATGACCTACCAGCGGGCCATCAGCCGGCGGTCGGTGCAGCTGGGCCACCATCTGTCCGGCGGCAGCCTGCAGTTCAGCGCCATCAGCACGTGGATGATGGCCCACGTGAATGATGTGGGCCGCTGGCACCTGGTGCCGAACGGGGTCGACCTTGGGCGTTACCCCGCCAGCGAGGCGGTGGCCGCCGATGCGCCGCTGGTGTTCCTGGGCCGCATCGAGGCGATCAAGGGGCCGCATCTGGCGATCGCGGCCGCCCGTCGCGCCGGCCTGCCCCTGGTGCTGGCCGGCAACGTGCCCGACGAGCACCAGGACTGGTTCGACCGGGAGGTGCGGCCGGCCCTCGACGGTGATCGGGTGCGCTGGATCGGTCCGGTGGACGATGCCCGCAAGGCTGAGCTGCTGGCCGGCGCCCGGGCTCTGCTGATGCCGATCCTCTGGGAGGAACCCTTCGGCATCGTCATGGCCGAGGCCATGGCCTGCGGCACGCCCGTGCTCGGCTTCCGGCGCGGGGCCGTGCCCGAGGTGGTGACCGATGGCGAGACCGGCTGGGTGGTCGATGACCTCGATCAGCTGGTGGCCGCCATCGGCCGCATCGACGCCATCGACCGAAGGGCCTGCCGTCGCCGTGTCGAGCTCCACTACTCTGCGGCGGCCATCGCCGAGGCCTACCTCGGCATCTACGCGGCCATGGGTCGCTGAATCGGGCGCCATGAAAGCCGCTGTTGCCCACCTGATCCCGGCGCCCTTCACCCAGCACGTGGCTGCCGCCCTGCATGAAGGCGGCCACGACACCACCTTCTTCACCACCCTGGTGGACCGGCCCCGGGGCCTCTGGCAGGGGCTGGCCCGACGCGGGGCCGCCCTGGCCGGGATCGACCTGGAACGGGAACTCGGCCGTCGGGCCGTCACCGTGCTGCCACCCGAGCGGGTGCGCGACCGGCCCCGCCGTGAGCTGCTGCGGATGCTGCAGGTGAAGACCCTCAACGATCCGGTGCTGGGCGATCGCCTGTTCCACTGGGGCCGTGACGGGTTCGACCGCTGGGTGGCCACCCAGCTGCGGGGGTTTGATCTGCTCTACGGCTATGAATACGCTTCCCTGGCCATGTTCCGCGGCGCCCGGGCCCTGGGGGTGCGCACGGCCTATGACCTGCCGTCGCCCGAGCACGACGCCGTCGAGGCCCTGCTGGCCCCCGAGTACGACCGCTTTCCGTCCCTGGTGACGCCCTACCGCCGCCACACGGGGGCCCGGCAGGCGGAGCGGACCGAGCGCCGCCGGCAGGAATGGGAGCTGGCGGATCTGGTGGTGGCCAACTCCCGCTTCACCGCTGACACCTGGACGGCCGCCGGCTGGAGTGCCCGACGGGTGGCGGTGGTGCCCTACGGCGCCCCGCCTCCTCTGGAGGCCCCGGTGCCGGTGCCCCTCGACGGTCCCCTGCGCCTTCTCTGGGCCGGCACCTTTTCGATCCGCAAGGGGGCCCATCTGCTGCTGGAGGCCGTGGAGGGTCTCGGCTGGGGACCCCAGCGGCTGCTGATCGACGTCTATGGCGCCCAGGGGCTGCCCGCCGAGCGGGTGGCGACGGCGCCGGAGGCTGTGCGTTTCCACGGCAGCATCCCGCGGCCCGAGCTGCTGCGGCGCATGCAGGGGGCCCACGCCCTGATCTTTCCCACCCTCTGTGACGGTTTCGGGCTGGTGGTCAATGAGGCCTTCTCCCAGGGGCTGCCGGTGGTCACCACCCGGCGGGCCGGGGCCGCCGATCTGGTGCGGGAGGGGGAGAACGGCTGGCTGATCGAGGCCGGTGATGCCGGCGCCATCGCGGCGGTGATCGAGCGGCTGGAGGGAGACCGGGGGGGACTGGCGGCCCTGCGGCCGGCGGCCCTGCGCACCGCCGCCGGCTGGCAGTGGCACGACTATCGGCGCCGCATCCGGGAGGTGCTCGAGCAGGCCGTGGCCACCCCCGGGGCCGGACCCCTGCCGCTGCTCCCATGAGGCTGGCTTTGCTCACCAATGACTGTCTGCTGGTCGGTTCCGGCGGCGTGCAGGTGTGCACCCACGAGTTTCTGGAGCTGTTCCGGACCATTGATCCGGCCCTGGAGCTGGTCACCTACGCCACCGACCAGGGGCTGCCGGCCCGGCTGCTGCGCCGGTTGTTCCCCTCGCCCTACCACCGGCTGATCGATCGCACCCAGCTGCGGCGCTGCCTGAACCGGCTCCGGCAGTCCGGCACCACGGTGCTGCTGCTCAACAATGCCGATGCCCTGGCTCTGGCCCCCCTGCTGCGGCGCGCCCTGCCCAGGCTCAGGCTGGTGTACCTGTCCCACGGACCGGTGGTCACCGATGTGGTGAACGGCTGGCGGCTGCCCCTGCCGGGGCAGGGCCGGCGCCGGCTCTTCGATGCCACGCCCGGCCGGGTGCTGGATGAGGACCTGCGCCTGCGGGGCCACCTGGACGGCACCGTCTCAATCTCGGCCAGTGATGACGCCATGGAGGACTGGCTGGGCAGCCCGGCCCATGTGTGGATCCCGCGGCCCATTGCGGCCCGTCCCATCCGTCTGCAGCCACTGCCGGGGCGGATCGGCTGCGTCTCGACCCTCAACCATGCGCCCAACCACGACGGGCTGGTGCGGCTGGCCCGGGCCCTCGATGCCCGTGGGGGGGTGCAGCTGCGCCTGGTGGGCGGCCCCGAGGCCCTCGGCCGGCGGCTGGCCCGCTGCCATCCCTCGATCGTCTACCTCGGCCGTCTCTCCGATGCCGAGCTGGCGGAGGAGATGGTGAGCTGGCGTGCTGTCGTCAACCCGATCTTCTGCCAGGCCCGGGGATGCAGCATGAAGGTGAAGACGGCCCTGGAGCAGGGGCTGCCGGTGCTGACCACCCCCAGCGGTGCCCGCGGCTACGGCTGGGATCCGCAGGCCCTGCCCCTGGGCGCCACCCCAGACGCCCTCGCGGCGCTGGTGACGCGGGTGGCCCTGGATGACGACGCCCACCGGGAAGCCCTGGCCGGTGCGGCACGCATCGCCACCCTGTCGGAGCCCCGCCCGGCCCTCGCCGCCCGGCTTGAGGGCTTCCTGCGTTCGCTGCCGCCCCTGGTCAGCTGATGCCGCTGGCCTGGAAGTAGATCTCGGCGTAGTCGTGGTCAGCCCCGGCGACGATGGCCGTCATCTCGGCCGCCGTGAGCCAGCGATCGGAGGCGAAGCGGCTGGGGGGTTCGCTGAGGCAGTGGTTGAACAGTCCCGGCTGCAGGGCCGCCAGCCGGGCGATGCAGTCGAGGGTCTGCCGGCGGAACTGCTGCAGGTTGCATTCAAAGCTGAGGGCCCGGATCGGCTGATGGAGCCCCTGCAGCACCTGAAGTTCGTAGCCCTCAACGTCGATCTTGATGTACGACGGCAGGCCGTGGCTGGCGATGAGCTGGTCGAGGGTGACGATCGCGACGCTGGTTTCGCTGGCGGTGGCGGCCTGGGCGTCGGACCACTGGCGCGAGAAGGTGTTCAGCGGGCTGGCCGGACTGAGTTGATAGAAGGTGGCCTGGCCGGCTTCGTCTCCGACCCCCGCAGGCACGATGACGACATCGTCGCGATGGCCGAGGCGCGCCCGCAGCTGTTCGACGGCGCTGGGATCGGGCTCGACGCAGATCACCCGCCGGGCGCAGGCCCGGAACTGGACGGCCTTCTGGCCGCAGTTGGCACCGATGTCGAAGACCGTGCCGCCGCCGTTGGCGGCGATCAGCCGTTCATAGAACCCCCGCTCCAGGCGCTTCTGCTGCAGGTGCTGCGGATGTCGCAGCTTCAGATAGAGGCCGTAGAGGGCGGAATCGTTCAGTCGGTGGGGATTGATCCATCGGTTCAGAAGATGTCTGAGCCGGGAGGGACGGGGCTCGACCACGGGCAAGAACCGATGCGGGGGGGGCATCGAGGCCCAGGGGCCTCGGTGGCGCGTCAGGCTACCCCGCAGGCCCCTGTCTGCCGCTGATGCGCCTGCTGCTGGTCTCCCCCCAGTTTCCTCCGACCAATGCCGCAGACGCCCAGCGCCTGCGCATGCTGCTGCCCCACCTGGGCGCCGCCGGCTGCCGGGCCGAGGTGCTGGCCGTGGAGCCCGGGAACCTGGCGGCACCGCTGGACCCATGGCAGGCCGAGGGTCTGCCGGCCGACGTGCCGGTGCATCGGGTGCGGGGGCTGCCCCTGGCCTGGTCGCGGCTGCCGGGGCTGGGGGGGGTGCCGGCCCGCACCCTCGGGGCCCTTGACCGGGCCGGATCCCGGCTGCTGCGCCGGGGCGGATTCGATGGGGTCTACTTCTCCACCACGGCCTTCGGTCTGTTTCGCCTCGGTCCCCGCTGGCGTCGTCGCTTCGGCGTGCCGTTCGTTCTCGATTACCAGGACCCCTGGGTCAACGACTTCTACCGGCAGCATCCCGCCATCCGTCCCCCCGGAGGACGCCTCAAGCAGGCCGTCAGCGACCGGCTCAACCGGCTCCATGAACCGCGGGTGCTGCGCCACGTCAGCGGCATCACCGCCGTCAGCGCCGACTACGGCCGGCAACTTCGGGGCCGTTACCCCTGGCTGGAGGGCCTGCCCGAGCTGGTGCTGCCGTTTCCCGGAGAACCCGCCGACTTCATCCGGTTGCCGGATCCGCCCCCCTGGCCCCTCCCCTTCGACCCCCACGACGGGCTGCTGCACTGGGTCTCGATCGGCCGCGGCGGGCCCGACCTGGCCACGGCCCTGGAGGGGTTGTTCCGTGCCATCGCCGGCCATGCCGACCCGCAGCTGCGCCGGCGTCTGCGTCTGCACTTTCTCGGAACGTCCTACGCCGCGGCGGGCCGCGGCATCCCCAGCGTGCGGCCCCTGGCCGAGCGCCATGGGCTGGGGGACTGCGTGCATGAGCAGACCGACCGGCTCCCCCTCTCCCAGGCCCTGAGCTGCCTGAGGGCGGCCGACGCCCTCCTGGTGATCGGTTCCAGCGATGCGGGTTACACGGCCTCCAAGATCTACCCTTACCTGCTCGCCCGGCGTCCCCTGCTCGCCGTCATGCACCGACGCAGCTCCGTGGTCGATCTGCTCCAGCGTTGTGGCGGAGGCCAGGTGGTGACCTTTGATGGCGACGGGTCCCCCGACCGTCTTGCGGCCGCGATCGACGAGCGCTGGTTGCGCCAGGGGGCTCACAACCGCGTCGTGCCGCTGCAGCACGAGGCCTTCGCCCCCTGCACGGCCCAGGCCCAGGCCACGGAGCTGACGGCCTTTCTGCGGCGCTGTCTGCGGCCATGACCCGTTCCTCGCTGCCGCCGCTGGCCGCCGTTGCCCCCCCGGGGGGCCGTCGCGATGAGGTCACCATCGAGCAGGTGGCCCGTAGCTTCCAGCGGCTGGCCCAGCGGGTCCTGCCGTGGCTGCAGGGCCTGCTGGCCGCCATCGCCGGCCTGCTGCTGTTTGTGGCCGGCCTGCCCAGCCTGGTGCTCTTCGCGTCGATCGCGGGCCCCATGGTGGTGCTGCTGCAGCTGTGGCTGCGCCAGGCGGGCCCGGTGCTGCCGATCCTGCCCGCTTATCTGCTCATCCAGGCGATTGTCAATCTCGTTCCCCTGGCCGGCACCAGCATTCCGGCCGCCTGGTTTGAGAAGGGCGAGCTGCTGACGGCCGTGACGGTCTCCCTGGCCCTGTGGTTCCTGGCCATCGGCGCCGGCTGGATGTTCACCCCTCCCAGCCTGGGCATGGCTGCCGACCGCACGCCCCTGCCCCTGGCGCGCACCCAGACCTGGCTGGCCCATCAGCTGCTGCTGGTGGCCCTCCTGAGCCGGCTGGCCCCCGCCGCGCCAGGGTTCTGGACGGTGCTCGGCAGCAACGCCAACACCGTCTTCTCCCTGCTCAAGGTGGTGAGTAGTTTCGCCATCACCGCCGGGGGATTCCTGGGGGCGTACCGCTGGGCGATCGGTGCCCTGCCGCGTGCCTGGCTCTGGTGGCTCACGGTGGGCGCGATCCTGTTCCAGAGCTTCGCCACCCTGCTGCTCTCCAGTGCCCAGAGTCTGGTGTTGACGGTGTTGCTGGGTCTGTGGCTGGGCAGGCCCCGCCGCGCCCTGCCGGTGACGCTGGTGGCCCTGGTGCTGGTGGGGGTGCTGCAGCAGGGCAAGGCCGTGGTGCGCGAGCGCTACTGGGAGAACGGCACGGGCGGCAAGGCCCTGTCGGCCGTGAACCCGACGCAGCTGGTCGCCGAGTGGATCGATGCCAGCCTCAATGCCGATCCCACCGCCGGGTCGGGCATCAAGAAGCAGGGTCTCGCCGATCGGGTGAGCAACCTTTACAACCTTTTTTATGTGGTCGACAAGCTTGAGGCCGGCACCCCCCCGATGGATGGAGGCAGCCTGGCGGTGATCCCCCAGGTGCTGGTGCCACGGGTGCTCAATCCCGACAAGGTGCGCGGACAGGAGGGGCAGGTGTTGCTCAACCTGCACTTCGGCCGGCAGCAGACCCGCGAGCAGACCGAGGTCACCTACATCGCCTGGGGTTTCCTGCCCGAGGCCGTCGGCAACTTCGGCAGCTTCTTCGGTCCACTGCTGTATGGCGTCGTGGTGGGCATGCTGCTGCGCATCAGCGAGAACGTCGGCCGCCTGCAGCCCCTGCTTTCGGTGGCCGGACTGCTGTCGCTGGCGGTCACGGTCGTCTGGCTCACCTCGTACGAGATGGTGGCGTCCACCTTCGTCGGGTCCATCGCCCAGATCATCACCTTCCTGCTGCTGCTGACCCTCGTGCTGGGTTCCGGCGGTGGGGCGGCGGCCCCGCGACGGTGATGGCGCCGCTCCGGCTGGCTGTGGTGGTGAGCCATCCGATCCAGTACTACGTGCCATGGTTCGTGGCCCTGGCCCAACGCCGGGACCTCGTGCTGCGGGTCTTCTACCTCTGGACCGGCATGGGCGGCGCGGCCCGGGATCCGGGATTCGACCAGACCATCCGCTGGGATCTGCCGCTGTTGCAGGGGTATGACCACACCTTCGTGCCCAACCGGTCCCGCCGTCCGGGCAGTGACCATTTCGGCGGGCTGCACTGCCCTGACCTGCCGCGGCAGCTGCGCGACTGGCGCGCCGATGGGGTGCTGCTCTTCGGCTACGCCTGGCGTGCCCAGCTGCAGCTGCTGCTGGACCCCCGCCTGGCCTCCATGCCCGTGCTGTTGCGGGGTGATTCCCACGACCTGGTGCCCCGCACCGGCCCGCGGGCGCTGCTGGCCCGGCTGGTGCGCCGGATCCTGTTCCGCCGCCTGGCCGGGGCCCTGGCCGTGGGGGAGGCCAACCGCCGGCATCTGCTGGCCTCCGGTCTTCCGCCGCAGCGCATCGTGCTGGCTCCCCATGCGGTGGACAACGACCGCTTCCTGGCCGCCGCCGCCGCCGCCAGGGCCGAAGCCGCCGCCTGGCGTGGGCGTCTGGGCATCGATCCCACCGCCCCGGTGGTGCTGTTCACCGGCAAGTTCATCGCCAAGAAGCGTCCCCTTGATCTGCTGGAGGCCTTTCTGGCCCTCGACCATCCCACGGCCGCGCTGGTGCTGGTCGGAGCGGGCCCGCTCGAGACGCCGCTGCGCCAGCGGCTGGCCCGGGCGCCGGGGGCGCGGGTGCACCTGACCGGATTCGTGAACCAGTCGGCCATGCCTGCGGCCTATGCCCTCGGTGACGTGATCGTGCTGCCCTCCGAGGGGCCCGGCGAGACCTGGGGGCTGTGCATCAACGAGGCGATGAACCTCGGGCTGCCGGCCATCGTCAGCAGCCATGTGGGCTGCGGTCCTGATCTGGTGCTGCCCGGTCGCACCGGCTGGGTCGTTCCCGCCGGGGATCGGCAGGCCCTGGCTGACACCCTGGCGGAGGCCCTGGCCGATCCCGGCCGGCTGAAGCGCTTTGGGGAGGCGGCGCGGCAGCGGGTTGCCCACTACGGTTACGACGCCACCACGGCTGGCCTGCTGCAGGCGCTGGCCCTGATCCGCCGGTCGGCATGATCCACCGCCCCCGCATCCTGCTGCTGCTTCCCGAAGCCTGGGGCCACGACGGGGGTGTGCAGGCCTACGGCCGCGGCCTGCTGCAGAGCCTGCGCGAGGCGCGGCCCGGGGCCGTGATCGAGGTGATCAGCGTGCTCGACCGCCCTGACCAGCGCCCAGCGGCACTGCTGGCGGACCCGGCCCTGCAGCTGCAGGGTCTGGGGGGAGGTCCCCGCTGGCGGTGGGAGCCGCGGCTGCTGCGGTCGGCGCTGGCGGCGGCCGGTCGTCGGCCGGGGCTGGTGCTGGCTGCCCACGTGCACCTGGCCCCGGCGGCCCTGCTGGCGGCACGCCGGGCCGGCGCGGGGGTCTGGCTCACGGCCCACGGCAAGGAGGTGTGGGGGCTGCCGCCGGGGTTGCGCCGCTCGAGCCTGCGCCGGGTCGATCGCCTGCTGCCGGTGAGCCGTTACACGGCCAGCCAGTTGCAACCGCTGCTGCAGGGGCGGCGATCGCCGCCCCCCTGCAGCGTGCTGTCCAACGCCTTTGACCCCGGCCGCTTCCATCCCGGCCCCCGGCCGCCGGTGCTGCTCCAGCGCTACGGCCTCGGGCCGCAGACACCGCTGCTGTTCAGCCTGACGCGCCTGAGCGTCGCTGACCGTCCCAAGCGGATCGAGCGGCTGATCGAGGCCATGCCCGAGCTGCGGCGGCTGCATCCGGAGCTGCGGTTGCTGATCGGTGGCGATGGTGACAACCGGCCGCGGCTGCAGGAGCTGGTGGGGCGCCTGGGGCTGACCGGGGCGGTGCTGCTGCCGGGCCGCCTGGCCGACGAGGAGCTGGCTGACCACTTCCGCCTGGCCACGGTCTTCGCTCTGCCCAGCAGCAAGGAGGGGTTCGGCATTGTGTTTCTCGAGGCCCTGGGCTGCGGTTGCCCGGTGCTGGGCGGTAACCGTGACGGCACCGCCGATCCGCTGCAGGATGGCCGCCTCGGCGCCCTGGTGGATCCCGATGGCCCCCTGGTGCCCCACCTTGACCGGCTGCTGCGGCGCCAGGGGCCGTCCCTCTGGTTCGAGCCGCAGGCCCTGGCCGCCGCCACCGCCGCCGCCTTCGGCGAGGCGGCCCGCACCCGCGCCCTGGCGGCCCTGCTCGACGCCCACGCCCCCCTTCTCCACCACCCCTGACCGTGCCCTTCCCTTCCCTGCCATCGCCCGTGAGGGCCGTCACCCAGCGGGGACTGGCCTACATCTGGCGCCATCCGCTGGCGGGCCGCAACCGCACCGCCGCCACCCTCCGGTATGTGCGCTGGCAGCTGGCCAGCCGCCTGCGACCCGAGCCGATCGTGATGCCGTGGCTGCAGGGGGCGCGCCTGGTGGTGCGTCGCGGCCTCGCCGGTGCCACCGGCAACCTCTACTGCGGCCTGCATGAATGGCCCGACATGCCCCTGGTGCTGCATCTGCTGCGCCCCGGGGATCTGTTTCTTGACCTCGGCAGCAATGTGGGCAGCTACACCGTTCTGGCCGGTGCGGTGGCGGGAGCCGATGTGATCGCTGTCGAGCCGGTGCCCGTCACCCTGGCCGTGCTGCGCGACAACATCGCCCTCAACGGGCTCAGCGACCGGGTCGAGGTGCTGCCGGTGGCCCTGGGGGCTGACCACGGTGAGGTGCTGTTCAGCCTCGACCGCGATGCCACGAATCAGGTGGTGACCGCGGCCTATGGCGGCCTCAGTGCTGCGGTGCCGCTGCTGCCCCTCGATGCCGTGCGCGGGGCCGAACGGGCCTGTTGCGCCAAGATCGATGTGGAGGGCCACGAACCGGCGCTGGTGGCGGGGGGCCACCGGGTGCTTGGCTCGCCGGCGCTGCAGGTGGTGCTGCTCGAGGGCCGCCAGCCCGAGGTGATGACGGCCATGGAGCAGCACGGTTTCGTGCCCTGCACCTACCACCCCTGGGAGCGCCGCCTGGAGGACGGGGTGCTCACCCATGGCGGCAACCAGATCTGGGTGCGGAACCTGGCCTGGGCGCGGGAGCGCCTGGCCTCGGCCCCGGCTCTGCGGGTCCTCGACCAGAACGTCTGATGCGCGTCCTGCATCTCATCCCGTCGGTGAGCCCCCTGCGGGGCGGCCCCAGCCAGGCGGTGGTGGCCATGGTGAAGGCCGAGCGGGCCCTGGGCTGTGATGCCCGCATCGTCACCACCAATGACCATGGACCCGGGCTGCTGCCCGAGCTGCCCCTGGGCGACTGGGGTGAGTGGCAGGGGGTTCCCCTGCGGGCCTTCCGCCGCTGGTCGCCGCCCGTGCGGCCGCTGCGGGAGTTCCAGGTGGCCCCGGCCATGGCCCCCTGGCTCTGGCAGGAGCTGCCCCGCTGGGACCTGCTGCACGTGCACGCCCTCTTCTCGTGGTCGACCAGCACGGGCATGGCCCTGGCCCGGCGCCGACGGGTGCCCTACCTGCTGCGCACCATCGGCCAGCTCAACACCTGGAGCCTGCGCCAGAGCCCCCGGCGCAAGCGGCTGCTGCTGCGGCTCGTGGACCGCAGCAACCTGCAGGGGGCCGCAGCCCTGCACTTCACGAGCGCGGCCGAACAGGAGGAGGCGGCCGCCCTGGGGCTTGCCACCCCCGGTTTCGTGCTGCCCCTGGGGGTGGATCTGCCGGCGGCGGATGGCCTGCCCGCCCAGCGGCCCCCCGGCGGGACCCGGTTCGTGTTCCTGTCGCGGCTGCATCCCAAGAAGCAGCTGCCGCTGCTGTTCGAGGCCCTGGCCGCCGTGCAGCGCCGGCGACCGGCCGCCGACTGGAGCCTGGCCGTGGCCGGAGACGGTGACCCGGCCTACCTCCAGCAGCTGCAGCAGCGGGCCAGTGAACTGGGGCTGGACCAGCGGATCCACTGGCTGGGTTTCGTGGCCGGCGCCGCCAAGCTGCAGCTGCTGGCGACGGCCGACTGGTTCGTGCTGCCGTCGGCGTCCGAGAACTTCGGCATTGCCGCCCTCGAGGCCCTGGCCGCCGGCACACCGGTGCTGCTGTCGCCCGAGGTGGCCCTGGCGGCGGCGGTGGCCGAGGCCGACGCGGGACGCCTCTGCCCCGGTCGGCTCGAGCCCCTGACCGAGGCGCTGCTGGCCTGCCTCACCCCGCCGGATCCGCAGCAGCGGGCCGCCGCCCGGCGGCTGGCGCAGGAGCGCTTCGGCTGGGAGCCCATCGCCCGCTCTCTGCTGGACCGTTACAGGACCTACGCTCCCCCGGACCCGGAGGCCCAGCCCGCGTGAGACCCCAGGACGCACCCTCTTCCCAGATCACGCCGGTGCTGCTCACCTACAACGAGATGGACAACGTCGGTCGCACCCTCGCCGGGCTGGCCTGGGCACGGCACATCGTCGTGGTGGACAGCGGCAGCACCGACGGCACCCTCGAGCTGCTGGCCGCCGACCCCCGCATCACGGTGGTGGTGCGTCCCTTCGACAGCTTCGGCCCCCAGTGGAACAGCGGCCTCGCGCGGGTCGACACCCCCTGGGTGCTGAGCCTGGATGCCGACTACGGCGTCACGCCGGCCCTGGCGGCGGCGCTGGCCGCTGCCGTCGACGGTGCCGAGGCCGAGGGCCATGTCGGCTTCCGGATCCCCTTCCGGTACTGCGTCCACGGCGAGCCCCTGCGCTGCGCCGTGCTGCCCGCCCGCATCGCCCTGTTCCGCCTCGACAGGGCCCGCTTCGAGGATGACGGCCACAAGGAGCATCTGGTGCTCGATGGCCCCTGCGGCCAGATCAGGGAACCCCTGCTGCATGACGACCGCAAGCCGCTGAGTCGCTGGCTCTGGTCGCAGCAGCGCTATGCCCGCCAGGAGGTCGACAAGCTGCGGCAGACGCCGAAGACCCAGTTGTCGTTCGCCGATCGCCTGCGACGTCGCCATGTGATCGCTCCACTGGCACTGCCTCTGATCTGCCTGGTGCTGCGGGGCGGGGTGTTCGACGGCTGGCGGGGGTGGTTCTATGCCTTCCAGCGGGCCTACGCCGAGCTGCTGCTGAGCCTGATGCTCTGGGAGGACCGGGCCACGGTCGGCGATTGATGGGCGACGACGGCCTCCAGCGGCTCGACCGCTATCGCCTGCCCGACGACTACAGCCCAGGGGCTTCCCTGGGGCGGCAGCTGCTGTGGTTCTGTCTGGGGGCTCCGCTGCTGGCGGCCCGCTGGCTGCCCGGTTCGGCCTGGCGGCGGCTGCTGCTGGTGGGCTTCGGTGCCTGTCTGGGGAGGGGCTGTCGCCTCAAGCCCGGCCTGCGGGTCAAGTTCCCCTGGCGCCTCCAGGCCGGGGCCCACTGCTGGCTGGGGGAGGACGTCTGGATCGACAACCTGGCCCCGGTGCGCCTGGGTGACCGGGTCTGCCTGTCCCAGGGGGCGTACCTCTGCACCGGCAACCACGATTTCCGCTCACCATGGTTTGATCTGCGCCTGGGGGCGATCGACCTCGGGGATGACGTGTGGGTGGCGGCGGCGGCGGTGCTGGCCCCGGGGACCATCCTGGGCCCGGGGGCGATCGCTGGCCTGGGGGCTGTGGTCAGTGGCTGCTGGCCGGCACGGGTGATCCTGCGGGGCAATCCGGCGGAGGTGGTGGGCCAGCGCTGAAATCTGCCCAGTCCCATGAGCTTTTTCATGGGACTCGGATAAAAATCAGCCCCACGGGTGGCGATGCGCTGTTGGGACTTTCTTCGATCCAGGCGCCCCGTCGTCCACGCTTTGACCTCAGGGTGCTCGCCGATCGGCTGGCATCCCGCCGTCGCTGGCGCGCCGAGCGTCGCAGCCATGCCCGGCTGACGGTGGTCAGCCAGTTCTTTCCCCCCGATTTCGCCGCCACCGGCCAGCTGCTCGACGACCTCACCACCCGCATGGCGGCGCGGGGTCTGCAGGTGCAGGTGCTCACGGGCATGCCCGCCTACGCCTACTCAAACGAGCGGGCCGAATCCCTTGAATTCGAAGCCAACCGCTGCATCCGCCGCAGCCGCGCCTCGCGCTTCTGGCCCCGGCGCATCCGCGGTCGGGCGGTGAACGGCCTGCTCTTCGTGCTCAGGGCCGGCCAGCGCCTGCTGCGTTCCCTGCAGCGTGGCGATCTGATCCTGTACACCACCGAGCCTCCCTACCTGCCGCTGCTCGGCTGGCTGCTGAAAACCCTGTTCCGCACCCCGTATGTGGTGCTGCTCTACGACCTCTACCCCGATGTGCTTGTCGAGCTGAAGATCCTCCCCGAGCGCCATCCGCTGATCCGCCTCTGGCGGCGGCTTAACCGGTCCATGCTGGCGAACGCCGATGAGGTGATCGTGCTCAGCGAACCCATGGCCGAGCGGGTGCTGGCCCAGGTGCCCGATCTGGTGTCGCGGCTGAGCATCATTCCCAGCTGGGCTGATCCCGATGCCATCCGGCCCCTGCCCCGCAGTGAGAACTGGTTCGTGGAGCGTCACGGTCTGGGCGACACGTTCAACGTCGTCTATTCGGGCAACCAGGGCCGTTGCCACGACCTGGTCACCGTGGTCGGCGCCGCCCTGCTGCTGCGGCACGACCCCGGCATCCGTTTCGTGCTGATCGGCCATGGCCCCCAGCATTCGATGCTGTCGCGGCTGGTGCGTGATCTGGCCCTGCCCAACGTGGTCTTTCTGCCCTACCAGGAACGGGAGGCTCTCCCCTATTCCCTGGCGGCCGCCGACCTGGCGGTGGTGAGTCTCTCCCGCGGGGCCGATGGCCTGGTGGCCCCCTGCAAGGTGTACGGCCATCTGGCGGCCGGCACTCCCATCGCGGCCATCACCCCCGCCGGCTCGCATCTGCAGCAGCTGGTCGAAGGCCAGGGCTGCGGTCGCTGGTTCGCCAACGGCGATTCCCACGCGCTGGCGGCCTGGATCGCCGACCTCAGGGACCATCCGGCCCTGGCCCGGAACCTCGGCCAGGCCGCCCGCCGGCTGCTGCTGGACCAGGCCCATCCCGAGCGGATCTGCGACGCTTACCTGCAGCGGCTGGCCCCCCATCTCCCCGAGGCTCGCCGCCCCGCCCTCAGGCCTGCCATCACCGCCTCCGCGTGAACGACCTGCTGCACCGTTGCCGTCCGCGCCACCTGTGGCTGCTGCTGGCCCTGGCCCTGGCCAGCCAGCACCTGGTGGTGTTCCACCGCACCCAGAACCTGCCTGCGGTGCTGATGCTGGCCCTTCTCGTCTGGGGTGCCGCCTGGATCTGCCTTGAGGACCACTGGGAGGATCTTGAACCCAGTCCATCGGGGCCGTCGTTGCTGCTGGGGGCGCTGCTGCTGGGCTGGATCCTCTGGCGCACGGCGCTGGTGGCCAGCTACGACAGCCTTGTGTACCTGACACCCCCGCTGGCGATGGTGGGGCTTGCCCTGCTGCTGCTGCCCATGCGGCGCCTGGGGCAGTTCCGGGAATCGCTGATCATCTCGCTGCTTCTGCCGGTGTGGCTGCTGGTGGTGAAGTTCTTCCCCGAACAGCCCCTGAGCCTCGTCACCGCGCGCGGCTCGGCGCTGATGCTGCAGGTGCTCGGTCTTGCGCCCCAGGTCAGCGGTCGGGTGATCAGCTTCGCCGGGGGTGGCGCGCTGCGGGTGGAAGGGGTCTGCAATGGCCTTGAGGTGATCTACCAGGCCTTCGCCGTGGCGGTGATCTTTCTGATCTGTTTTCCCCTGCGCCGATCGGGTGACAGGCTCGCCATCCTTCTGCTGGCCCCGCTGGTGGGGGCGGTGTCGAACGTGTTCCGCATCGCCCTGCTGGGCCTGATCGTGGCCATCGGCGGCAGCCTCAAGGAGAGCAGCTTCGAGTTCTGGCATAAAGGCTCCGGGTCGCTGATCTTCTCGGGCCTGTCTGTGCTGGCGGTCGGTCTGATCTACAGCCGCCTCGTCAACCGCCAGCTGCAGGCCTCCCCATGACCGTCGCTCCGTGGCTGACGATGGGGGTCACAGGCGGCCTGGCGGCGGCCGGCCTGGTGGCTGTGGCGGCGGCCTCGCTCGGGCCCCAGCTGCCGGCGCCGCCCCCGCTGCCGTCGCTGCCCTCCCGTCTCGGCGACAGTCGCCTGGGCCCGCCGATGCCCCAGCCCTTTCCAGCGGCCGCCGACCGGCTGGTGCGCAGTGAGCGGCGTCAGCTGCAGACTCCCGACGGTGATCTGCAGCTGGTGCTGCTGCAGGCGGTGGTGCGCGGGCCTGAGCAGCGCTCGGTGCCGGCCCTCACCAAGGACACACCCTTGCAGCTGAGCGGCGCCCGCCCCCGTCGCCTGGGCTCAGACCGCGTGCTGATCGGTCGTCTCGGTGACCGCCCCGCCCTGCAGACCTGCGTCACTCCGGGGGGCGCCGCCGTCAGCCGTCAGGACCTGTCCCGGCTGGCTCCCGACGCTCGCCTTCCCTCCCTGGCGGCCCTGGTGGGTCTGGCCCCCCAGCCCGTGCCGGGTTGCCTGCTGGTCTCCCTTCGCGCTGAATCACAGCGCCAGGCCACCGCGATCGGCGATGATCCTGCCGTTCACCTGATCCAGGCCTGGACTCTTCTGAGTCCTGTCCTCATCCCAGAGGCTTCCAGCTCGTCCCGATGACTGCCACTCCGCCGCCGAGTTCTTCCTTCAGGACCCCTTCTCCGCGCGGGGGAGCGTCGGGACTGTCGCTGCTCGTGATCGCCGGCGGCGTGCTGATCGCCTCCAGCCTTCTGACGATCGGCCTGGCGCTGTACGGCGAGCGCTCGGTGCAGCCCGAAGCCCTGCTGCAGAAGCTGTTCACCTTCGTGTCGCAGTTCCCGACTCTGCTCCTGGGCTTCTCGCTGCTGTTCCTCGGCCGCGAACGTCTTGCCGACCGCGCCGGCTGGAACTGGAGCCTGCTGCGCCTGGTTCCGCTGCTGCTGCTGCTGCTTTACCTGGCGACCATCCCCACGGCGGGGGTGCTGCTGCAGGGTTTCAAGGACCGTCTCGACACGCGCCTGCAGAACGTTCTGCAGGCGGGGCGCACCCGTGGCGCTCAGATCGAGGCCGACCTGGCCAAGCTGGATTCGACCCCCGCGATGCTGGCGGCGCTGCGCACCTATCCCGAGATCTCGAACATCGATCTGCCGGCAGCGGCCAACCCTGATCAGGTGCGGGCCGAGGTGACCAGTGCCATCCGCAAGGGCATCGACGCCCAGAAGACCCAGGGCCGCCAGGAGATCGCCGGTGCGGTCAAGGCCCAGGGCATCGTGGTGCGCACGATCATGGCCAACGCCGCCCTGGCCTCGATCGGTTTTCTGCTGGTGAGCGCCCGGTTGCTGCCCTGGGTCGAGAACGTGACCCGGCTGCTCACGGGCGCCGTGGCCGGCGTCGTGACCCTGGGCCAATCGCTGATGCGCACCAGCCAGCGCGACATGCAGCGGGCCCTCACCAAACCCTCGGCCCCGTCGAACCGTGCACCGCGTCCGGTGCGCCGTGGCCCCGGGCTGGGGGAGCGCCTGGCGAAAGACATCGGCGGTCTTGAATCGGGCCTGGGCAAGCTCTTCGGCGGCGGCCGTCCCAAGGGCGGGCGGCGCCGCTGAGGCGGAATGCACTGGGACTTCAGAGACTTGTCTGACTCTGAACACATCACTCAGAACCGCTTCCCATTTACCTCCAGACGTATTAAATTTGGCCCAAGCCCCACCCAGGGCACATCAGCGCCCAATTTTCTTCTCCAATGAAAGCCCTCGTCAAAGCCACCCTGGCGGTTTCCATCGGCGCCTCGGCCCTGATGGTCGCCCCTGAATCCAAGGCCGTTTCCTACACCGTCGGTGGCACCGTCTCCTCCACCGCCGACACCCCTCCGGCCGGTCAGCGCAAGTACACCCTGGACACCAATGTCCTGAACATCGGTCCCAACCCGGCCACGGGTGATGCCGCGACTGCCTTCGGCAATTTCTTCTACAACATCTTCGGCGGCCCGGTGAACGCCACCTGCAACGCCGCCGGTAAGTCGTGCCCCCTCTCCTGGGCCACTCCCCTGACCGTTGCCCTGCCGGCGACCTCCACCTTCGGCACCTCCATCACCTTCGATAACCCCCTGGTCACCCGCACCAATCCCCTGGGTGCCGTTGGTTCCAACACCTTCGCTGGTTTCGGCACCTTCACCACCTCCACCGGCAAGACCGGCTCCCTCTCGTTCACCGTCAACCCCGCCAGCACCTGGGGTGGCACGCTGGACCTGAACGTGGGTGTTCCCGGTCCCCTGCCCGCTGTCGGTGTTGTGGCCGGTCTGGGCTTTGCCCGTCGCATGCGTCGCCAGCTCAAGGCCACCGTCTGATTCGGCTGACACGTTTCAAGCACCCGCTTCGGCGGGTGCTTTTTTTTGTCATCACGATCCCGCAATCTGGTTCTCACTGTCGACCACAGGAGAACACAGGGGTGGGATCCTTGTGTTCAGACTGACCCACCATCCGCGGCCGCCGTCGCGGTGTTCGTTGCGTTTAGATGTCTTCTTCTCTCACCTGGAACTGGCTGCTGCCCGGGGAGCTGGCCATCGGCTCCCATCCCCAGACCGACCACGACTGGCGGCTGCTGCGCCAGGCCGGCATCAATGCCGTGTTCAACTGTTGTTTCCCCGACGAAGACCGCCATCTGCCCACGGTGCCGACCGCCTGGGGCTGGCGCAGCCTGCGCTGCCCCCTGCCCGACCACCGTGCCCAGGTGCCCCTGGGTGAAGACACCCTCAAGCGCAGCCTTGAATCCCTCTGCGATCTCTATGCCAGCAGTGGCAGCCTCTACGTGCACTGCTGGGCCGGCCAGGAACGTTCGGTGCTGATGGGCATCGGCCTGCTGGCCCTGCAACAACGGCTGACGATCTTTCAGGCCCTTGACTACACCAAACGCCAGCATCCGCCGGCCCGGCCGTTGTTCGGTCAGTTGGCCCTGCTGGAGCAGGTGCTCAACGTCCCTTACGATCGCGAAGAAACTGGCTGACCCGCTGGGCAGCGGTGTTGATGGCCGGCTCCTTGGCCTGGGGTTTCAGACTGCCGGCGCGGTCTTCGAGCACGGCAGCCGTCTTGTAGTTGTTGCGGTACCGGTCAGAGTACCCGCCGTAGCCGTAGCCATACCCATAGCCGTAGCCATAGCCGTAGTCATTGAGGCTGGTCGGGAATTCGATCTGGTTGGCGATGGCACCCAGCACATCGACCCCGCTGGCCTGAACCCGCCGCAGGGCCTGCGGGGCCACGGTGCGGTCGATGCGCCCGAGGCCCACCAGGTACAGCAGGCCATCGACCTTCTCCCCCAGCAGCACCGGGTCGGCGAGCAGAAGGGCCGGCGGGGTGTCAAACAGGATGATCTCGTACTCATCGAGACCGCTGCGCATTTCATTGAGCAGCTCGGCGCAACGCCGGGAACTGAGCAGCTTGGCCGGATCCGGTGGCTTCGGACCTGCGGTGATCAGGTGCAGGGTATCGCTGATGGGTCGGATCAGGCTGTGGATGTCGAGGCTGGAATCGGTGAGCAGATTTGAGAAGCCGTCGTTGTTTTCAAGCCCCAGGTAGCGGTGCTGCCGCGGCAGTCGCATGTCGGCGTCGATGATCAGCACCTTCAGCCCCAGGTTGGCCAGGGTGGTGGCAAAGATCGCCGTGGCGGTCGACTTGCCTTCGCCCTGGCCCGATGAGGTCACCGCCACCAGGCGGATGGCGCGGTCCGACCGCAGCAGTCGGAAGGTGGTGAACAGGCTGCGCAGGGATTCGCGCACGGCGAAGCGGTCGCCAGCATCCATCTGCTCGATTGAGCGTGTCACCGTCAGGCCCGGCTGCAGGGGCAGGTAGGGGATCAGGCCCAGCACCGGCAGGTTGAGCTGCTCCTCGATCTCCTGCGGGGTGTGGATCATGTTGTCGAGGCGGTCGCGCAGCAGGGCGGCGCCGGCGCCGATGATCAGGGCCAGCGCTGCCGACTGCAGCAGACCCCGGCCCACGTTGGGCTTGGTGGGAACCTCGTTGAAACGGGGTGAGGCGATCAGTTTCCAGGGCACCGACTGCTGCGACGCTTCCAGTCGGAAGTTCTCCCGTGCCTGGATGTAGCCGCTGTAGTTCAGCTTGGCCACCTCGAGCCGCTGCTGCATGCCCTCGTAGGTCTTGATCAGCGCCGGACTGCGCTGGAAGCTGTTGCGCAGCACCTGCAGCTGTCGCATGATCTCGGCCTGCTGGGCCAGGTTGCTGTTGAGCTGGTTCACGACCCCTGCCATGGCCTGCTGCTGGACCACTGGTCGCAGCTGGTCCCGTTCCGCCAGCAGGCTGCGAAGCACCGGGCTGTCGGGGCGGTAGCTGGCGGAGGCCTCGGCGATCTTCTGGTCGAGCTGATCGAGCTGCTGCTGCGGGGTCAGCAGTCCTGTGGGGGCCGGGGCTGCCCCACCGGCCGTGGCGCCACCGGTTGCCGGGGCGCCGGGCAGGGGGGTTGTGGGCAGCCAGGCCGGTGAGAGGGTGCCGCTCTGGATCGACCGGGCCTGGCTGGCCAGCTCGGCCTGCTGCCGCCGCAGGCTGCCCAGGGATTCCTTGAGCACGTCGTACTGGCTCTGCAGCGCGCTGCCCCGGGCATCCGGGGTGATCAGGTTGTGGGTGCGCCGGAAGGTCTCCAGCTCGGTCTGGATGTCGTTGACCTTCTTCTCGAGAATGGGTGCCTGGGTATCGAGGAACGTGATGCCGTCCTGCAGCCGGTTGAGGCGCTGACGCTTCGAGAAATCGAGGTATTCGTCAGCCAGGGCCCGCAGGATCGTCACCCCCTGGGAGGGGTCAGACCAGTTCAGGCTGATCAGCAGCACGTCCTGCACGTCCTCCGAGGGCGGTGCAATGCGCAGGTTGCTGTCGATCTTGCCCGGGCTGACCCGAATCTTGGCGGCCAGGGGCTCCAGCATCGAAGGGCTGCGCAGCACCTGCACCAGGTCGGGGATGCGCGCGTTGGTGGTGAGGTTGGCGAGCTCGGCCAGTTCGGTGCTGCCGGCAGGACCCCGGCCCTTGCTGCCATCGCCGATGGGGTCGTTCAGCAGAATCTGGAAGCCGCCGGTGTAACTGGGCGAAAAAATGCGTTCCCGCGCCAGGTTGACGCCCATGACGGCGAAGGAGGCGAGTGACACCAGCAGGAAGAGGCTCTGGCGGCGCCGGATCGCCCGCAGGATCTGGGGCTGCGAGGGTGTCGGCTTGTCGTAGGGCTGGCCAGCGGTTCCGCTGCTGCCGGAGGTCGCGGTGCCGTTGGGGGAGCTGCTGGCTTGAACCATGAAGGCTGGGGGGACCGGGACTGCCGTGGCAGCGGAACGGGACGGGGCCGAGACCGCCGCGACTATAGCGGCCTCGAAAGGAATGTCCGGTAGCGTGGCGCCACCTCCTGACCAGGACCATCGCCGCCGTGCCGATCGACGATCGTCCCCTCCGCCTGTTCCGACGGTCCGCCGTTGCCGCAGCCCTGACAGCCACCGCCATCGCCCTCGGTCGCAACGCCGGGGCCCTGGCCCAGGGTGAGCCGCCGGCCAGGATCACCCAGCCCGATGCCTACATTCTCGGCCCGGGTGATCTGCTGCAGGTTGACCTGCTCGATCCCAAGCTCAAGGACCTGGGCGGTGCCACCCAGGTGCTCAACGACGGCACCGCGGTGTTTCCCCTGCTGGGGTCGGTGCCGGTGAGCGGCACCACCATCGACCAGGCCCGCGGCCTGCTCACCCGCCTCTACGGTCGCCAGGTGGTGCGCCCCGACCTCACCCTGCGCCTGCAGCAGTCGCGGCCGCAGCTCATCAGCGTCATCGGCGAGGTGAGCAATCCCGGTCTGTACACCCTCACCCCCACCGAGAGTTCCGGCACCGCCAACGGCGGCAATCAGATCTCGGGCGTGCCCACCCTGATCACCGCCATCCAGAAGGCCGGCGGCCTCACCCAGCTCGCCGACCTGCGCAAGGTGCGGCTGTCCAGGCGGCTGATCGGTGCCCCGGGCCGTCTCAAGACCACCAGCCTCGACCTGGCGGCGCTGCTGCAGCGCGGCGATCAGCAACAGAACCCCTACCTCTTCGATGGCGACACGATCGAGGTGGGGCGGGCCGAGGCGCCGACCGATGCCGAGATCATGGAGCTGGCCGTGGCCAACTTCTCGCCGTCCTCGATCCGCGTCAACATCGTCGGTGAGGTCAAGGCCCCCGGCGAGAAGCAGCTCCGCGCCAACACCCCGCTGGTGCAGGCGATCCTGGCGGCCGGTGGGCCGGTCAACTTCCGCGCCCGCACGGGGAGCGTCGATCTGGTGCGGATCAACCGCAACGGCACCGCCACCCGTCAGGCCTTCGCCGTCAACTACGGCCAGGGGGTGTCGAGCACGGCCAACCCCCCCCTGCGGGACGGCGACACGATCATCGTCAACCGGTCGTTCTACGCGCAGATGGTCGATGGCTTCACGGCCGTCACCGCCCCGCTGTCGAGCCTCGTCAACGGCACGGCCATCTACAACGTCATCCGCACGGTCTCGGCCCCCTGAGCGTTCCTCAGCTCTCGACCCCGTTGATCTTCACCTCAATGGTGCGGGCCTGGGTGGCAGCGGTCTTGGGCAGTTCGACCTCCAGCAACCCGTCGTGGAAATGGGCTTCGATGGCGCCGGCCTCGACGTTGTCCGGCAGGCTGAAGCTCCGCAGGAAGTGGCCGTAGGAGCGCTCAAGCCGGTGGAAGCGCTGGCCCTGGCTTTCCTCCTCCCGGCGCCGGCTCCCTTCGAGGGTGAGCACGTCGTTCTGGATGTTGATGGTCACGTCCTCCCGCTTCACGCCGGGGAGTTCCACCTTCAGCACGAACGACCGGTCGTTCTCGCCGATGTCGACGCAGGGGCACCATTCGCCGTTGGCGGCCATCTCGGGGGCCAGCATCGGCATCCAGCCCAGGGACCGTCCCGGCGTCCAGCCCAGGGACCGGCTCGTGCGCTCCAGCAGGTTTTCGACATCCCGCAGGGCATCCCACTTCATCAAAGTCATGGCGGTCAGTGACAGCGACAGATTCAGTGTCGGGGCCCCGTTCCCGGCGGGGGCTCCAACCCTGCACGGCTGCGGCACTGATGCCGCGCCCGTCGGGGGGGCCGCCCGCCGGTAGAGGAAGGGCAGCTTCTCCCCCAGGGCCATGGCCGACGCACCCCACCGCTGGCGCAGCCGCTGCCATGCCGGCGGCCTGCTGGCCGAACACCTCGTCGCCGTCCTGCCGCCTGAGGTGGCCGCCGAGGGGCTGGTCATCGGCGTCCCCCGTGGCGGCATCGTCGTGGCGGCTGCCGTGGCCCACCGTCTGGGCCGGCCGCTGCTGAGCTGGTGTGCCCGCAAGCTCGCCGCCGATGTCAGCCCCGAGTACGCCATCGGCGCCATCGCCCCGGGAGGGGTTCTGCTGCTCCATGGCGACGAGGCACGGCGGCTGGGCATGGAGGGGGCGGCCCTGCAGCGGGCCATCGCCCGCGAGAGCGCCGAGCTTGAGCGGCGTCGCAGCCGTTACGGCGATCCGCCGGCCGATGTCCTGCGTCGGCGGCACCTGGTCGTGGTCGATGACGGCCTGGCGACCGGCCTCACCATCGAGGCGATCCTGCAGTCCCTGGGGCAGCTCTCGCCGGCCTCCCTGCGGCTGGCGGTGCCGGTGGCCGACAGCACCACCATCGATCGCCTCCGCCCCCTTGTCGACGATCTGCTGGTGCTGCGTCGGGTCCGCGCGTTGCGCTCGGTGGGCGAGTGGTACGACGATTTCCGCCCCGTTGACGATGCCACCGTCATCGATCTGCTGGCCCGTGGCCGTGGTGCGACGGTGCTGCAGGCGGAGGCGTGAGTGCCGGGCCTCGGCGGCAGTCCTGCTGAGATCGCCGACGGGATGAGGAGCCTCGCGCCAAATGGGTGTTGGCTGCGCCGCCCCGCGCGGTCGTCTCTTCCCCGAACACACCATGACCGACTCCTCCCGTCCTGCCGCCGATCGGATGGCCGTGCTCCGCCGCAAGCCTCAGCGCATCTCGATCACCATCTCGCAGTCCACCTACGAACGCCTCGTGAGCCGTTCAGACCTCGAAGGACGTTCGGTGTCGAATCTGGCCGCCTATCTGCTCGAGAACGGCCTCGGCCTGGCCGAAGCCGGCAGCCGCGGCACCCCGGATGGCGTCGGCCACAAGCTCAACGGCGTCAACTATCTCAAGGGGCGCCCGGTGGGGGCCGGCTTCGTGCCGGATGGCCATGCCGGCAAGTCCCTGTTCTGAGACCCCGGCAGTGGTTCTCCCCGGCCGGGCTGGCCTCAGCCGGGGAACAGCACCGGGGTGAGCCGCGCACGCAGTTTGCGCAGGGCCCCGCGTTCGATGCGCTGGACCTGGTCGCGGCTCAGCCCGGTGCGCCGGGCCACCTTCACATACGAGGGTCGCTCAGGCGCGCCGTAGCGCAGCCGCAGCACCGCCTGCTCGCGGGGGTCGAGCCCGGCCAGCTGGCTGTGGAGCCAGTGGTAGTCGTCCAGCCCGTCGGGTTGGGCCGGTGCCGGAATGCTGTCGAGCAGGCTGCAGCTGCCGTCGCGGGTCTCGGTGAGCCGGTCCAGGGAGAGGGGATGGCAGCGCTGGCGCACCGTCAGCACATGGTTGAGCCGGGTCTCGGTCTCCCCCAGGGTCTCGGCCAGCTGCTGCAGGCTGAGGCGGGTCGGTGAGGCGTTCTGCAGCTGGCTCACCCGGGCCGCCAGGTCGATCAGTTCGCTCGGCAGCCGGATGGTGCCGCCCTGTTCGCGCAGGTGTCGGCTGATCGCCTGGCGGATCCACCAGAAGGCGTAGGTGGAGAAGCGGTAGCCGCGGGTGGGGTCGAACTTCTCCACCGCCCGCATCAGCCCCAGGTTGCCGGCCTGGATCAGGTCCATGCGTTCCACGGTGGCGCAGTGGTAACGGCGGGCGATGCTCACCACCAGCCGCAGGTTGGCCTGCACCATCCGGTTGAGTGCCCGGCGGCCGGCCCGCTCGAGGGCCGCGGCCCCGGTTCCTCCCGTCTGCCAGCGCTGCACCCGCTGGGCCAGGTGCACCTCCTCGGAGGGAGTGAGCAGCGGGATTCGGCTCACCGAGTCGAGATAGTCGCCGAGGGCGTCGGCCATGGAGCTCTGGGATGAGGTGTGCTCATCCTGAAGTTGACGATCCCGGCGAAACGTCTCTGATGCCGGTCTGCGGCGCATCCCCGGCACTCCCGGCCAGGTGGGGCTGCAGCAGCTGCAGCACCTGTCGCAGTTCCACGGGCCCCAGCTGCCGGCACCAGCCCCGCCCGGTTTCCGGTTGCTCGGTACTGATCAGCACCAGGATGTTGTCCACCTCCGGGCGAAGGCAGCGGATCACCCCCTGCACGCCCACCGGCACGGCCAGGGTGATCGAGCGGGGCCACAGCTGTCGCAACGACCGCAGGGTGGCCTCCATCGTCAGCCCCGAGCCCAGATAGTCGTCGATCACGATCAGGTGGTGACCGGTGATCTCGGCCGGCCCGGGCTCGGCGAACAGCCGCTGATGGCGCTCGACCACGATCTGCTGATGGCGGATCAGGTCCAGCAGGGTGCCCAGGGGCACATGCTGCAGCCGCACCTGATCGGGGTCGATGACGACGATCCCGCCCGGGGCCACCGCCCCCAGCCCCAGCCCGCCACTGCCGGGCAGCACCAGCCGTCGCGTCGACCAGCTCACCAGCGGACAGCCCTGCTGCCAGGCCACCGGCGCCGCCACCACCAGGCCGCCGCGGGGTATGCCGACGACGGTGATGGCCTCTCCGGGGCGCCAGAACATCGGCAGCCTGCGGGCCAGGTCCTTCCCGGCGCTGCTGCGGTCCGGCCAGGCCGGGACGTCGTCGCTCATGGGGCTCCCGTCGGGCCCGTCGCCCCGTCACCGTCGCCGCCGTCATGGACGGCGAAGCGGCAGGCATCCTGGGCGCCACGGATGTAGCCCGCCACGAACCACAGGGCCTGGGAGCTGTCGGCGCCGGTCAGCAGGTCGAGCAGATCGATCGGATTGCTGCCGATCTCCCAGGGGTTGGGTTCCATGGTGCGGCGGGCTCCTCAGGCAGGGCGTAAATGGATTGAACCGGTGCCGGCGGCGGCGGCGACAGCCACCGGCCGATCCGCCGCGCATCCGCGCCGGACTCAGAGCGGTCGTTCGAAGCGGTCGGCCAGGAAGCGCAGCACCGTCGTCATCCGTGTCGTCACGTCGGCATCCACCTCGAGGCCGGGCCGCAGGGGGCAACTGCCGCGGCTGCTGCTCAGGCCCTGCCGCGACGGCCGCAGCCGCACCTCGTAGAGGCCGCGGCTCACCACGTCGTCGGCCACACTTTCGACCCGGGCCCGCAGCACGCCGAATTCCGAGCGGGAACAGCCATTGATCGTCACCATGGCCGGCTGGCCGGGCCGCAGGCGCGGCCGCTGGCGGCTGGTCACCTTCAGCACGATCTCGTGGCGGGCCCCCGCCGGCGCGATGGTGGCCACCACCACCCCGGGGCGGATCACCTGCCCCCGGTGCCGCAGCACCGTGCCGAGCACGGTGCCGCCGGCGGGGGCCCGCAGCACGCTGTCCTGCCGATCCTGATCCAGCATCTGCAGGCGATGGCGGCGGTCATCGAGGCCTTTCTCGAGTTCCTCCGCCGCCACCCGGGCCTGCAGGGCGCTGCGGCGCAGGGCGGCCAGGTCTTCGGCTCCCTGGGCCCGCTGTTCGTCGAGGCTCTGGCGCGCCTTGGCCAGGTCACTGCCGCCGATGCGCAGCCGGGCCTCCCGTTCTTCCACCAGGCTGCGGGCCACGGCCCCCTCGTTCTGCAGGGCCCGGAACCGCTCCAGTTCGCGCCGCTGGAACTCCTCGGTGACCGCCGCCTTGTCACCGTCGCGGCGCACCGATTCCAGCCGGGCCAGCAGCATCCGGCGCGCCGCCTGCTCCTGCTCCTGCAGGGCCTGCTGCTCCTGCAACGACTGGCGTCGCTGGCGGCTGAGGCTCCCCATCTCCTGCAGCAGCAGCTGCCGCTCCCGGTCGAGGGCGGCGGTGTCGAGGCGCCCCAGCACCTGCCCCCGCCGCACCCGTTGGTCCGGGCGGATGCGCACCTCGGTCAGCACTCCCCCCAGCCGGCTCTGCAGCAGGTTGTTCTCCCCCAGGGGACGCACCACGCCGCCGGCCCGCACGGTCTCGGCCAGCGGCCACACCGCCAGGCCGATGCCGGTGCCCAGCAGGGCCAGCAACAGCCGCCTGCCGAGGGCCCGCGACCAGCGGTCGGGCGGCGGCAGCACGTCATCGATGTCGAGGGGGGGCAGTCCGGGGGGTGGGCCGGGGGGGCGGTCGTCGGGCCGGGAGGTGGACAGGGTCATGGGGTGAGCAGATAGGGATGCAGTTCGAGGCAGTCGCCCAGCTCCTCCGGGCGGTTCTGGTGGCGCACCTGGCCGTTCTCGAGGTGGACGATCCAGTCGGCCCGGCGGATCACCGAGGGCCGATGGCTCACCAGCACCGTGGTGCGGCCCAGACGGTGACGCAGCAGCCGTTCCATCACCCGCTGCTCAAGGTCTGGGTCGAGGGCCGAGGTCGATTCATCCAGCAGCAGCACCGCCGGTTCCCCCACCAGGGCCCGGGCCAGGGCCAGCCGTTGCCGCTGCCCTCCCGAGAGGTTGAGGCCGAACTCGCCCAGCACGGTGTGATAGCCGTTGGGCAGGCTGTGGATGAAGTCGTCGGCCATGGTCAGTCGGCAGAGGTGCACCACCTCCTCGAAGCTCACGCCCGGATGGGCGAAGACGAAGTTGTCAAAGATGCTGCGGCTGAGGAACACCGCCTCCTGGGGCAGCAGCACCACCTGCCGGCGCAGGCTGTCGATGTCGATGTCGGCTCCGTCGTAGGGGCCGAAGCGGATGCTGCCCGCCTCGAGCGGATAGAGGCCGGCGAGCAGCCGCACGAGGGTGCTCTTGCCGCAGCCCGACGGTCCCACCAGGGCCGTGACCTCGCCGCCGGGAATCTCGAGGGTCAGGTCGTTCAGCAGCCGGCGCCGGCCCGGATGGTGGAAGCTCACCCCGCTGCACCGGATCGGTTCACCCGGATCGATGCGCACCATGTGGCGATGGCGCCCGTCGGCATCCTCCGGCTCCTCCTGCAGCACATCGCTGAGGCGGCTGATGACGATCCGCGAGCGCAGCAGGTTCTCGGTGGCACCCCCGAGGGCCCCCAGAAACACCAGCACGTTGGCGCTCATGCCATGGAAGGCCAGCAGCTGGCCGATGGTCATCCGGCCCGAGAGCACGAAGGTGCTGCCGTACCACAACACGCCGATCGTCGTCAGGCTGGCCAGCAAGGTGGTGAGCGTGCCGGCCCGCAGCTCCAGCAGCAGGGCATCCCAGGCCAGGTGCGCCAGCCGGCCGAAGTTGCGCTGGAACTCCTGCCAGGCCTGCTGGTGGGCCGCCGTGGTGCGCAGCAGGGTCGAGCCGCGGAACACCTCCACCAGAAAGCCCTGGTTCTCAGCCGACTGCACCGTCAGGGCGCGGGTCCGTCGCTGCAGGGCGGGCAGCACGGCGGCATAGGCCAGCAGCACCAGGCCCTGGCCGGCGAGGGCCGCCAGGGTCAGGGGTGGGCTGTACATCGCCATCACCGCCAGCGAGATCAGCGCCACGCAGAACTGACTCGGCAGGGCGAGCATCACCTGACTCATCAGGTCCCGCAGCTGATCGATGTCGGCGAGACGGCTCACGGCCTCGCCGCTGCGCCTGCTCTCGAAATGGCTCAGGGGCAGGCGCAGCAGCCGCTGGCCGTAGTGCAGCACCATCTGCAGCCGCAGCTTCTGCCCGAAGTGACCCACCAGCACCCCTTGCATCAGGTTGAGCAGTGATCGGATCAGAAACAGCAGGGCGATCCCGAGACAGAAGCCCGCCAGCAGGCGTCCATCCCCACGCACCAGCACGTCATCGGTGAGCACCTGCATCAGCACCGGCAGCGCCAGGGCCATCAGGCCGATCACCCCGTTGAGGGCGAAGGCCCGCCAGAGCAGCGGCCGGAAGGGAACCACCAGGGTGGCTAGCCAGCCCCAGCCGCCGGTGGCGGTGGTGTGCCGCTGCCGCTCGGCCTCCAGCCGCACCGGATCGGGTTCGAGCAGCAGCAGCACCCCGTCGTTCCAATGGCGCAGAAAGCTGTCGCGGTCGTGCCACTGCAGGCCATGGGCCGGATCGGCCACCAGCCAGCGCCCCCCCCGACGGCCATGCAGCACCACCCAGTGGCAGCCGTTCCAATGGCAGATCAGCGGCAGGGGCACCTCGTCGAGGTGGTCGAGCAGATCCGGTCCGGCCTGGGCGGCACGGGTGTGAAAGCCCAGCCGTTCGGCCCCCCGCTGCAGTCCGAGCAGGGTGGTGCCGGTGCCGGTGGTTCCCACCAGGGCGCGGACCTCGGCCAGGTCGCGGCGCAGGCCGTGCTGGCGACAGACGCTGGCCAGGCAGGCGGCACCGCAGTCTTCGATGTTCCACTGGCGCACGCAGCTCCAGCGCCCGGCCCGGAGGGACCAGGCCAGCCCCCGCCCTTTGGCGGGACGGGATCGTGTCGGGTCACTCCGGGAGAGCATCGGATCAGAACACTCCGGTCAGCAGTCCGTTCCCCTGGCTGATGGTCTGGACGCCGGGGAGCAGGGCGAAATTGAGCCCGAAGTTCAGCTGGTTGCCCAGCTGCACCACGGAGGTCGCACCCACGTTGATCGGGGCATTGACCGTCACGGGGGGCATGGCCCAGCCGCCGGTGATGACGTCACACTGTGATGCGTCGAGGGTTTGCAACATGGCTCCTCAGGAGTAGGTGTTAAGAGGCCGGCGGCAGCCATCGCCGCCGCCGGCCGGGGCTGATCAGGCGCCGGCGAAGGCCAGCTGGGCAGCGCTGTTGCCCTGGATGATCCCCTGGAAGCCGGGGTTCAGCAGGCCGACGGCGACGTTGGCGCCGGCGTTTTCCTGGCGGGAGTACTGACGGATGTACGCCACGTCGAACCAGCCGCCGCGCACGGTCTCGGCAGCGCACTCGTTGAGGGTGATGAGGGTCATGGTGTCGTTGGTGTGAGAACAGAGGAGGGAGCGATGTCCCTCCCGACTCCGGTGTAGGGGGAGCCGTGGCCCTGACCTCGGCGAGCGGCGGCGTCGGTGCGAGGCAGGGGCGCCCTGCGCCGCCCCTGCGGCGGCCCCGCCTAACCTGGCGGCGTCGGGTGTTGGCAGGGCGTGGTGACGCGGGCACGGCGACGGTGGTGGCGGCGTCTCGACGTGCCCCAGTTCACCGTCCTCAGCGGAGGCCTCGTGATTGCGGTGGGCACCGTGCTGCTGGCCCTGCCCATCTGCTCCAGCGACAGCGTCGGACTCTGGGAATCCCTGTTCACCGTCACCTCGGCGATCACGGTGACGGGCCTCTCGATCATCGATGTGGGCCGGGAGCTCACACCCGTCGGCCAGGGGCTGCTGGCGCTGCTGATCCTTGTCGGCGGCCTCGGGCTGATGGCCATCACCTCGGTGCTGCAGGGTGTCGTGCTCGGGGGCGGCGCCCTGCGCCAGCGTCTCGACCGCGGTCGTTCCCTCGATGTCTACGGCGTCGGCGCGGTGGGAGACACCCTGCGGGCCGTGCTGCGCATGGCCGCCGTGGTCATCGGCGCCGGAGTCCTGCTGCTGTTCCTCTTCGGGTTCCGCGATATCGAGGACCCCGGTCGCCGGCTGTGGGTGGCCCTCTTTCACGCCATCAGCGCCTACAACAACGCCGGTTTCGGCCTCTTCAGCACCAATCTCGAGGCGTATCGCGACGATCTGGTCGTCAATGCCGTCATTGCCGTGCTGATCGTGATGGGCGGCATCGGCTGGCGGGTCTGCCGCGAGCTCTGGGGGCTGCGGTCCCGCCGGCGCCTGGGCCTGTCCCTGCACACCTGGCTGGTGCTGCGCAGCACACTGGCGCTGCTCGGCCTCGGCACCCTGGCGCTGCTGCTCACCGAGCGCTTCGCGCCCGATGGGCTGCTGACCTCCCTCGGCCCCCTGCAGCAGCTGCGGGTCAGCCTGTTCCATGCCGTCAGTGCCCGCACGGCGGGCTTCAACACCGTGCCGCTGTCGCTGCACACCTTTTCGGATGCGGCCCTGCTGGTGCTGGTGGTGCTGATGTTCATCGGTGCCAGTCCGGGGGGCACCGGTGGTGGCGTCAAGACCACCACCATCGCCGTGCTGGTGGCGGCCACCCGCTCCACCCTGCAGGGCCGCGAGGATGTGGTCATCCGCCGGCGGCGTCTGGAGCCCGAGGTGTTGCTGCGGGCGGTGGGGGTGGTGCTGGCCTCCCTGGCTTTCGTGGTGCTGATGGCCCTGCTGCTCGGTCTCGGGCCGACCAGCGGCGGGGAGCCGTCCCTGCCGCGGTTCACGTTCCTCGAGAAGCTGTTCACCTGCGTCTCGGCATTCGCCACGGTCGGTCTCGACGTGGGCGTCACGGCCCGGCTGTCGCGCTGGGGCCAGCTGGTGCTGATGGTGGGTATGTTCGTGGGACGCCTCGGCATCCTGCTGACCCTGTCGGCCGTTTATGGGACCAGGCCGCTGGCCAGGGTGCGGTACCCCGTTGATGATCTGATTCTGTGACCACGACCCCGCAGTCCTCCTGGTGGCGCGATGGCGCCGATGCCGGATACGCCGTCATCGGTCTTGGTCGTTTCGGGGCGGCCGTCTGCGAAGAGTTGATCGAGGCCGGCGTGCCGCTGCTGGCCGTCGACGCCAGCGAGAGGGCCATCGATGAGCTGCTGCAGCGAGATCCCGCCCTGGAGGCACGGGTGGCCGACTGCACCGATGAGGAATCCCTGCGGGAGGCCGGGGTGCTCGACATGCCCACCGTGGTGGTGGCCATCGGCAGCCCCATTGAGGTGAGTGTCACAGCCACCCTCATCGCCCGGGTGGCGAGCGGCACCCGGGTGAAGCGCGTGATCGCCCGGGCCAGCAGCCAGCTGCATCAGACGATGCTGCAGCGGCTCGGGGCCGACCTGGTGGTGTTTCCCTCCCGGCAGGAGGGCCTGCGGCTCGGGCGCGAACTGGCGCGGCCGGGACTGCTGGAGCGCCTGCGCCTTGACGGTCGCCATGCGATCGAGGAGCGCCGGACGCCCCGGGCCTTTGTTGGCCGTACCCTCGCCGAGCTGGATCTCAGGCCCCGCTGGGGGGTGGCCGTGCTGGCGGCCGGCCCAGACCATGGGCTGACGGTGAATCCCCCGGCCGACCTGAGGCTGCAGGCGGGAGATCTGCTGGTGCTGATGGGAACGAACGAGTCCCTGGCCCAGATTCCGGGCGGCTGATTGGGCCCCGCCCGGGCAGCAGGGCGCCCTCCAACAAGCCGGCTAACGGATTTGAACCGATGGCCTTCGCTTTACAAAAGCGCTGCTCTACCGCTGAGCTAAGCCGGCCGGATCCCTGTCGGGATCAGCCCCAATCTACTGCTGCCCCCCGCAGCCACCAGAGCACCAGTTCCGTGCGATTGCGGGTGCCACTGCGCCGCAGCATCGCCTGCACGTGGCTCTCGACCGTGCGTTCCGACAACTGAAGTTCTCCCGCCGCCCGTCCGTTCGTCCAGCCGAGCAGCAGCAGATCCAGCACCTGGCGCTGGGCCGGTGTGAACAGGCCCGGAGTGCCGGGTTCCGGGGTGGCGCCAGGACGGTGAGAATGGATCAAGGCAGGACGGGATGCTGCCCGTTCAGGATTCCCCCCTGGCCAGCAGCTGCAGCGCCGAATCACGCACCCGCCGGATCGGCAGGTTGGCCACCAGGGCGGTGGTGCGTTCCTCGGTCTCGAGGCTCACGTCGCCGCCCTCCAGGTCGAGCTCGACGTACTTTTGAACCACCGCCAGGATCTCGCGGCGCATCTGCTCGAGCAGTTCGGGGTTGAGGTCGGCCCGATCGTGGGCGAGCACCAGCTGCAGGCGGGCCTTGGCCGTGGAGGCGCTGGCAGGGCTGCGGCCGACCAGGCGGTCGAAGAGATCACGCATGGTCATGGCTCAGAAGATGCGCTTGTTCATGAGGTCGCGGACCCGGGCCCGGAAGCCACGGTTGAGCTCGCTGGGGTTGGGCACCGGAATCTCCTCCCCCCGCAGACGCTTGGCGATGTTCCGGTAAGCCTGGGCCGCCGGCGAGCGGCTGCCGTTCAGGGTGAGCGGTTCGCCCTTGTTGGTGCTCACGATCACCTGCTCGTCCTCGAGCACCAGGCCCAGCAGCGGCAAGGCCAGGATGTCGGTCACATCGCTGACGCCGAGCATCTCCTGGTTGGCCATCATCTTCGGCCGCACCCGGTTCAGCACCAGCGCCACCGGATTGATGCCCTGGCTCTGCAGCAGCCCCACCACCCGGTCGGCATCGCGCACCGCCGACACCTCGGGGGTGGTGATCACGATGGCTTCTTCGGCGGCGGCGGCGGCGTTCCGGAATCCGTCTTCAATGCCGGCCGGGGCATCGATGAGAATCACATCAACGAGGGGCTTGATCAGCTCGACGATGCGCTTCATGTCGTCGGGCTTGAGCCAGTCGAGCATGCGCGGGTTGCCTGCCGGAAGCAGCGACAGGTTCGGCACCTGCTTGTGCTTCACCATGGCCTGCTCGAGCCGGCAGGTGCCCGACAGCACCTCCTGGGCCGTGTAGACGATGCGGTTCTCGAGGCCCAGCAGCAGATCGAGGTTGCGCAGGCCGAAATCGGCATCCAGGACCGCCGTGCGGACCCCTTCGCCGGCCAGGGCGATGCCCAGGTTGGCGGTGAGGGTCGTCTTGCCCACACCGCCCTTGCCCGAGCAGATGAGGATGGTGCGAGGAGTGGAGCTCACGTTCGGGAGATCGGCAGCACGGTCTGGCCTGGGATGGACAGGCGACCGGCGCCGAACCTACTCCCAGGGGACGTCGTGGCGCCATCCTGGAGGAACCAGCCGCCCCTGACGACCCCATGACCACCGGATGCGACAGCCGCGGGCACCGGCAACGGCTGCTGGTGATGCCTGACGACGGTGTCGAGGCCGTGCTGGAGCTGATCGATGCCGCCGCCGAGAGCCTGCTGCTGAAGCAGTTCAAGCTGCAGTCGGAGCCGGTGCAGCAGGCCCTGCTGCGGGCCCACGACCGTGGCGTGTCCGTGCGGGTGATGCTCAATCCCCACACCTCCGGCGGTGACCGCTGGAACGATGCCGTCTTCGGGCAGCTGCAGGACCACGGCATCGACGTCCGCTGGACCAGCGAGGCCTTTGCGGTCACCCATGAAAAATCGATGGTGATCGACGGCCGTGAGGCCCTGATCGCCACCTTCAACCTGGCCGACAAGTACTTCAGCGAGACCCGTGATTACGGCATCGTCACCAGTTCCCCGGCGGCGGTGCGGCAGGTCACTGAAGGGTTCGAGGCCGACTGGCAGCGGGCCGAGTTCGCCCCCGATCTGGAGGTGGGCCTGGTCTGGAGCAGCCGCCACAGCCGCGGCCAGATGGCTCGCCTGATCGACGGTGCCCGCGACGAGCTGCTGGTGCAGCACCCCAAGTTCGTGGATGCCGTCATCCTCGACCGGCTGCTGGCGGCCCGCGAGCGGGGGGCCAGCGTGCATGTGCTCTGCGGTGGCAAGCACGGCATCTCGGACTGGGACATCTACGACACCTTCTCGAGCCTGCGGCTGCTCGAGCGGGGCGGGGTGAAGGTGAGGCGTCAGAAACACCTCAAGCTGCACGCCAAGCTGATCGTGGTCGACCGCCGTTCGGCGCTGATCGGTTCGATGAACATCGACCGCAGCGCCTTCGATCTGCGTCGCGAGCTCGGCATCGAGACCGATGCCCCCGAAGTCATCGACCGCTGCTGCGAGCTCTTCCACGACGACTGGCACGCCGCCCAACCCTTCAGCGCCCCCGATCCCCTCGATCCGACGCTGCACGAGGAGGGGGAACTGCCGCCCGACCCCCACTTCATCCACGACTGAGGCCGATCCATGAGCGACGCAGCCCCGATCGCCCAGCCCCCCGGCCTGCGGGCGCTCTTCGGCGGCATGCTGCAGGTGGCCCTGTCGGCCTTCGGCGGCGGATTGAGCGCCTGGAGCCAGCGCATCATCGTTGACCAGCGGGCCTGGCTCAGCGAGGAGAGCTTTCTCACCGGCCTGACGGTGGCGCGGCTGTTCCCGGGGCCGAACCAGATCAACATGGCCGTCTACGTGGGGGCCTGGTTCCGGGGGCTGCCGGGGGCAGTGGCGGCGGTGGCCGGGATGCTGCTGCTGCCCTTCGCCCTGCTGCTGCTGCTGGGGGTGATCTATTTCCGGGTGCACACCATCCCCGCCGTCGACCGGGTGCTGCTGGGGGTGGTCGCCGCCGCCGCCGGTCTGGCCCTGTCGATGGGTTTCCGCATCCTGCGCACCTACCGCCGCGACCCCCTGGCCCTGGTGCTGGCGACGGTCACCTTCGCGGCGCTGCAGGGACTGCACCTCTCGCTGATTCCGGTGGTGCTGGTGCTCGGTCCGCTGGCGATGCTGCTCTACTGGCCCCGGCAGGGGGCCGGAGAGACCCGATGATGCCGCCGGACCTCGACCCCTGGCAGACCCTGCTGCAGGTGGTGGGCACCTTTCTGCGCCTGTCGCTGTTCTCCCTGGGCGGCGGCAACACCCTGCTGCAGGAGTACCACCACCTGGCGGTCGACACCTTTCACTGGGTCACGGCCCGCCAGTTCGTGGACCTCTACGCCCTTGCCGAGGCGGCGCCGGGCCCCAGCTCGATGATCGTGGGACTGCTCGGCCTGGGGGCCGGCTGGCGCCACGGGACGGCCTGGGCCCTGGTCACCGCCGTCGCGGCCGAGGTGGCGGTGCTGCTGCCATCGACCCTGGTCATGGTGCTGGCGGTGCTCAACTGGAACCGGCTGCGGGACGCCCCGGTGCGGGTGGCCTTCGAG
Organism: Prochlorococcaceae cyanobacterium; assembly: GCA_049317465.1. Taxonomy (GTDB): domain Bacteria; phylum Cyanobacteriota; class Cyanobacteriia; order PCC-6307; family Cyanobiaceae; genus CAIQIA01. Next base: position 48,136 of record JBMOIF010000006.1, read on the forward strand.
CGGGGCCTCGGCCCCATCACCCTCGGCATCCTGTTCTCGGTGGGGGTGACGGTGATCAAGACCGCCGACCATGGACCGGTGGCTCTGCTGATCTCGCTGGTGGCCTGCGGTCTGATGCTCTTCACACGGGTGTCGCCCCTGTGGTTCATGGCCGTTGCAGGTCTGCTGGGGTGGCTGGGGTTGGTCCCGTCATGATCGGCAGGCCCAGCCGCACCGGCCGGATGCGGATGTCGCCCTCCACCAGGGTCGCCTCCTCGGCCTGACCCTCGGAGGGCATCTCTTCGGGGCCCCGGGCCACGGCGGCGGCGATCCGCAGCTGCAGGGGCCGCAGCTGCAGAGCCACGATGCGGGCGCCCCGTTCCCCGTCCCTGCCGGCATGGGCGATGCCCCGCAGCCGACCGAAGACGAGCACGTCGCCGCCGGCGCTCACCCGGGCACCGGGGTTGACATCCCCCACCACCAGCACGGCCCCCTCGGCGTCCAGGTGTTCCCCCGCCCGCAGGGTGCCGCGGTGGATCAGCAGATCCCGGGGCGGCGGTTCCGCCGTTGCCGCCACCGCTGGCAGCAGGGGCCAGCCCCGGGCCGTTGCCGCCACCCGGGTGAGGCCGTCGTCGGCCACCAGCGAATCCAGCACCAGCCCTGCCCGGGTCAGCCGACCCTCCAGCAGGGCCAGATCGGCCTGGGTCAGCCGCCAGTCGTGGCTCTGCAGCCGCAGCGGCCCCGGCGGTGGCTCCGCCCCCAGGGCATGGTCGACGCTGCTGGCCAGGTCGCCGCTGGCCTCGGCGGCGCGCCCCAGCGAGAGCAGATGCAGGCCCCCCGGGGGAGCGGCGTGGAAACGGGCGACCATCGGCTTGGGGCAGCGGCGTGAAGATAGGTCTCTGCCGCGCCAGCGCCTGTGCATCCCCCGGCCACCGTGTTCTGTGACTTCGACGGCACGGTCACCGGCGAGGACAGCTTCGATGCCGTGGCCGTCGCGGTGGCGCCCGAGCTCTGGGGACGGTTGAAGCGCCAGCTGTTCGCCTTCGAGCTGACCCTGCGCCAGGCCATGGCCGAACTGGCCGCCGGGCTCGGCCCGTCGGACCTGGCGGCGATGGTGGCCCACATGGACCACTTCAGACCCAGGCCAGGCTTTGTGCCGTTCCTCGATGCCCTCGACCGGGCCGGCATCCCCTTCGTGCTGGTGTCCGGGGGACTGCAGCCGCTGGTGGAGCGGGTGCTGGCACCCCATCGGGGTCGTCTGCACGCCCTGGTGGCGGCGCAGGTGGGGGCGGCGCCCAGCGGCGGGCTGGTGTTTCACTCCCCCTGGAGTGACGACGAGGAACTGGTGGCCAAGGCCCGGGTGCTCGACCGTTACGGCCGCGGGCGACGGGTGGTGATCGGCGATTCGATCACCGACCTCGGCATGGCTCAGGTCGCCGATCTGGTCTTTGCCCGCGAACCGCTCTGCGACTGGCTGACGCAACGGGGCATCAGCCATCACCGCTGGCACGACTTCGATGATGTGGCCGCGGTGCTCAGGGCCGAGGGTCTGCTGCGGCCAGCTGCCGCCGCAGCTCCCGGCTCACCGGCCGCGGATGCAGAAGCCAGGCCAGCTCCCGCGGCCGGCTGAGGCTGTCCACCAGGGGCGACACCTGCTCAAGGGCCTGCAGGCGATGGCCATCCCAGAGCCGCAGGCCGCCCACGTAGGGGCTGTAGCCGGTCACGCGCCGTTCCCGCAGGCCGCAGGTCAGTTCCGGCTCCAGCCCGGCCTGCTGGCAGAGGCGCTGGGCCAGGGCCAGGGCCTCCAGCCGCTGCCCGGCAGAGAGGGAGGCCACATCGGTGGCCTGCAGCAGATCACGGTCGATCAGCCGCCGGCACAGGTCCGCCAGCGGTGGCGGGGCCTCCTCGCGCCAGCGCAGCAGGTGATAGCCGGTGCGCACGTCATCGTTGGCCAGGAAGCTGGCCGGCCCGAGGCTGTCGGGCTGCCACAGCCAGCGGCCCATGACCGCATCCGCCGGCACCTGCGCCGGGCCCAGCCGCCGGGCCAGCCGCACGATCCATTCCAGCAGCCAGTTACCCACCACATTCAATCGGTGGTTGTAGACGCTGCCGTACATCAGCGACCGCAGCACCAGATAGTGCTCGGCGGCCGTGCGACCCCGCGGGTGGATGGCCAGCTGGCCGTCGGGGGCCACGATCAGGGCCGCGATCAGTCGGTCGAGGTCCAGCTGGCCGTAGGCCATGCCCGTGGCGTAGCCATCCCGGCGCAGGTAGTCGAGCCGGTCGCAGTCGAGCTGACTGCTCACCAGGGCCCCCACGGCGGGGTGGGGGGCTGCGCCGGTTTCGAGCAGGGCGGCCACGGCCTCGGCGGTGCCGGGGGCCACGGCGTCGAGCGGCTCCCGCAGGCTGGCCTCCTCGCGGATCAGGCGGGCCGACCAGGCCTCGTGGTGCAGCCCGAACATGGCCTCGCCGCTGTGGCTGAGGGGGCCATGGCCCACGTCGTGCAGCAGGGCGGCCCCCAGCAGCAGCCCCCGGTGGGCGGCCAGATCGGGCAGCTGCCGTTCCAGGTGGGTGAGGGCCCGGCGGGCCAGCTGCAGCACCCCCAGGGAGTGGGTGAAGCGGCTTGATTCGGCGCCGTGGAAGGTGAGAAACGCCGGCCCCAGCTGGCGGATGCGGCGCAGGCGCTGGAAGGGCGGCGCGTCGATGAGCGCCATGGCCATCGCCTCCTCGGGGCGCGCACTGTCGAGTTCGATCGGGCCGTGCAGGGGATCGTGGTAGGTGCGCCGCGCCATGGCTTCAGCTTCCGACGGGGGGCAGCTGGGCGGCGAGGGCCTCGGCGGCGGCCCGCAGCCAGGGATCGCTGTCGCTGCCGATCCCACTGCCCTGGGGCGGATCCCCCGGCAGGGGCAGGTCGGGCTCCAGGCCCTCGGCATGGATGCTGCGGCCCGAGGGGGTGAGGTACCGGGCGGTGGTGACGGCCAGGGCGCTGCCGTCGCCCAGGGGGATGAGGCTCTGGATCTCGGCCTTGCCGAAGCTGTGCTGGCCCGCCAGCCGTGACCGGCCGGCATCCTGTAGGGCACCGGCCAGAATCTCGCTGGCGCTGGCGGTGCCGCCGTTGATCAGGGTCAGCATCGGTCCGTCATACAGCTGCTGCGGCGACGCCGTCAGCCGTTCGTCGATGCCCGTGCGCAGCTGGGTCTCCACGATCACGTCGCCGGCCAGCAGGTCATCGGCCACCGCCAGACCGGCGCTCACCAGACCGCCGGAGTTGTTGCGCAGATCCAGCACCAATCCCTCGATGCCGCCCTCCTCCAGAGCCGCCAGCGCTTCGGCCACGGCGGCCGGCACCGGCTCGCTGAACTGGGTCAGCCGCAGATAGCCGAGGGTGTGGCCGTTCTGGCGCAGCCGACGGCTGCGCACCGGCCGCAGATCCACCGCCCGCCGTTCCAGATCGACGCTGCGTCGCTGCCCATCGGGGCTCTCCACCTCCAGCCGCACCGGGCTGCCCGCCTCGCCCCTGAGCCGGGCGGCACTGCCCTCGAGCCCCAGTCCGGCGGTGGGCACACCGTCGATGCTCAGCAGCAGCGTTCCGTCCCCGAGCCCTGCCTCGGCCGCCGGGGACCCCTCGAGCGGGGCGATCACCACGAGGGCGCCGCTGTCGGGCCGCAGGCCCAGCTCGAGGCCGACGCCGCTGACGCTTCCCTGGGTGGCCGCCTGCATCGGGGCGAAGCTGTCGGGCCGCAGCAGTCGCGTGTAGGGGTCCTGCAGGGGCTCAAGCATGGCGTCGATGGCGTCGTAGGCCTCGGTCCGGTTGCGGATCGGACGCTCCAGGGCCTTCTGCCGCAGCCGTCGCCAGGACACGCCGCCCAGGGTCGGATCGACGTAGCCCTCGTTGACCAGCCGCCACACATCCACCACCAGGCTCTGGTCGTCGGTGAGGGCCAGGGCACTGCCAGCCCCCCGCGCCGGCAGGGGGCTGAGCACCAGCAGCAGAGTCAGCAGCAGGCCGATCAGGCCACGCCAGGGGTGCGACCGGATCACGGCGGCCAGGGAGCTATCGGTAGAATCCCGCCACCCCACCCCCCCAGGCAACCCTCTCCGCTGCATGGCGAACTCCTCTCCCGTCTACGACTGGTTCAACGAGCGCCTGGAGATCCAGGACATCGTTGATGACGTGTCCTCCAAGTACGTGCCGCCCCACGTCAATATCTTTTATTGCCTGGGCGGCATCACGCTGGTGTGCTTTCTGATCCAGTTCGCCACCGGCTTTGCGATGACCTTCTATTACAAGCCCACGGTGGCGGAGGCTTACACCTCGGTCCAGTACCTCATGACCGACGTCAGCTTCGGCTGGCTGATCCGTTCGGTGCACCGCTGGAGCGCCAGCATGATGGTGCTGATGCTCATCCTGCACGTCTTCCGCGTCTACCTCACCGGCGGTTTCAAGCGCCCCCGTGAGCTCACCTGGGTCACCGGTGTGACCATGGCCGTGATCACCGTCTCCTTCGGGGTGACCGGCTATTCCCTCCCCTGGGATCAGGTCGGCTACTGGGCCGTCAAGATCGTGTCGGGGGTTCCCGCCGCCGTTCCTGTGGTCGGTGACTTCATGGTCGAGCTGCTGCGCGGTGGCGAAAGTGTCGGCCAATCGACCCTGACCCGCTTCTACAGCCTTCACACCTTTGTGCTGCCCTGGCTGCTGGCGGTGTTCATGCTTGCCCACTTCCTCATGATCCGTAAACAGGGCATCTCCGGTCCCCTCTGATCCCTCCGGATCTGACTAGGTTTTCGATACATCCCCTCTCCCTCTTCCGCCATGCACATCCTCAAGGAGCCCGATCTCAGCGATCCCAAGCTGCGCGCCAAGCTCGCCAAGGGCATGGGCCACAACTATTACGGTGAGCCCGCCTGGCCCAACGACCTCCTCTACATCTTCCCGGTCGTCATCCTCGGCACCATCGCCTGCATCGTCGGCCTCGCCGTTCTCGACCCGGCCATGCTCGGCGACAAGGCCGATCCCTTTGCCACCCCCCTCGAGATCCTTCCCGAGTGGTATCTCTATCCCGTCTTTCAGATCCTGCGGGTGGTTCCCAACAAGCTGCTGGGCATCGCCCTGCAGACCATGATCCCCCTGGGGCTGATGTTGGTGCCCTTCATTGAGAGCTTCAACAAGTTCCAGAACCCCTTCCGGCGTCCCGTCGCCATGGCCGTGTTCCTGTTCGGAACCGTGTTCACGATCTACCTCGGCATCGGTGCTGCCCTGCCGATCGACAAGTCGCTCACCCTGGGCCTGTTCTGAGACGTTCCCAACCGAGGCGTTTCCAGTTTCATCCCTTTCAAGCCGCGGCCACCACCGCGGCTTTTTGCTGCGTCAGCCCAGATGCGATGGCTCGATATCCAGCAGGCCCACATCCTGCTGACGCACGCGCAGCAGATGGTGGGTGAGCAGAAAGCCCACGATCGTCCAGGTCTGATAGGTGCGCGATTGCTGCCCCATCCAGGTGCCGGTGGGACCATCGAAGTACTCGGCCCACTGCTGGCGGGGCAACTGGTTGAGCTGGCTCCAGTAGCACTCCTCCAGCA
>JBMOIF010000007.1:0-53114 GCA_049317465.1 Prochlorococcaceae cyanobacterium
GCCGGTGACTGGATTTGAACCTGCGACCTACTGATTACGAATCAGTTGCTCTACCGCTGAGCTACACCGGCACAAAAGACAAATTAGCATCGAGCCTCCTGGATACTGCGCGGCATTGCCCTCCCCCGATTCCCTCGACCCTGTCCTGAGGCGCCGCTTGATGCAGGAGGCCCGCACCCCGTGGCGGGGGTTACGCCGGGGCCTCTGGTTCGCCCTCATGGCTTCGGCCGTCATCGGCCTGGCGACCATGCTCCTCAGGCTGAGCGCCGGTGATGTCGTCGCCGGTCAGGACCTCGGCATTCAGATCCTTGCTTTGCTCGTCTGTGGTGGTCTGATCTGGTGGGACCGCAACCGTTCCCTCGACGGCGAGTCGCAGGACTGACGGCAGCACCCGCCCGATCTGCAGCTGCAGCAAGAACAGCACCAGCCCGGCCTGCAGCAGCACTGCCAGCCGGCTGCTGTCGTGCCAGGGGGTGGCATTGGCCACTTGGCCTGCACGCCCATCCAGCCAGACCATCAGCACTGCCTGCAGCAGAGCGACAAGGCCGCCAAGGGTCAACCCGATGGGCCCGGAACCTCGCAGCAGGACACTCAGGGGGACTGCCACCGCAAGGGCCCAGAGCAGCAGCAGTTCCAGCAACGGAGCCGGGCCAGGGTCGGCTCCGGCCAGGATCAACTGCAGCAGCAGCAGTTCAAGGGGGAGCAGCGCGAGAACCAGCAGCCGCCAGGGGGCCACAGGCATGCCTCAGGTGCTGAGGGTGCGCCGCTGGGTGACCATGCGATAGGCCTCAATGCGGTCACCATCGCGCCAATCGGTGAATCGATCGCAGCCGACACCGCATTCGAACCCGGTGTTGACCTCCTTGACGTCGTTCTTCATCCGTTTCAGCGAATCGAGATCGCCCGTGTAGACCACCTGTTTGCCGCGGTGCAATCTGAACTTGGCGTTTCGCTGCAGCGAGCCGCTGGTCACGTAGCAACCGGCCACCGCACCCTTGCCGATGCTGAAGACCGCACGGATTTCGGCCTCCCCGAGCGGCTGTTCGACAAGTTCGGGTTCCAGCAGACCTTCCATCGCCAGCTGGATGTCCTCCAGCAGCTTGTAGATGACGTCGTAATCACGCACATCCACACCGGAGGCTTCGGCCGCCCGGCGGGCGCCGGAGGCGAGGGAGGTGTTGAAGCCCACGATCACGGCGCCGGAGGCCGCCGCTAGGTCGACGTCGGTTTCGGTGACTTCGCCCGGGGCTGCCAGCAGAACCCGGACCTGCACCTCTCCCTGGGGCAGTTGCTCGAGGGAGCCGAGAATGGCCTCGACGCTGCCCTGAACGTCGGCCTTGAGGATCAGGTTGAGCTCCTTGAGTTCGCCTTCGCTGGCCTGACCCGACATGGATGTCAGTGAGACGCGACGGGAGGCCATCTGCTGGGCCAGCCGGCTGGCCCGTGCCTCGGTGACCCTGTCGCCCACAACGGCACGGGCCGATTTCTCGTCACTGAAGACCTCAAATTCATCCCCGGCCGCCGGCACCTCGCTGAAGCCGAGCACCTCAACCGCCGATGAGGGTGGCGCCTCCTTCACCCGGCGGCCGGTGTCATCCACCATCGCCTTGACCTTGCCCAGCACCGGACCGGCGGCCACCACATCGCCCGGGCGCAGGGTGCCGTTCTGAATGAGCAGGGTGGCCACAGGGCCCTTCGCCTTGTCGAGATGGGCCTCGATCACGGTGCCTCTGGCCATTCGATCCGGGTTGGCCTGCAGGTCCTCGACCTCGCTCACCAGCAGGATCATGTCCAGCAGCGTGTCGAGTCCTGTGCCCCTCAGGGCGCTGACCGGCACCATCACTGTGGTTCCCCCCCATTCCTCAGGCAGGAGGTTCTGGTCCGACAGCTCCTGTTTCACCCGATCGATCTGTGCTCCTTCCTTGTCGACCTTGTTGATGGCGACAACGATCGGCACCTCGGCTGCCCTTGCATGGCTGATGGCCTCAAGGGTCTGGGGACGCACGCCGTCATCGGCGGCGACCACCAGCACCGCCACGTCGGTCACCTTGGTGCCACGGGCCCGCATGGCAGTGAACGCTTCGTGGCCGGGGGTGTCGAGGAACGTGACCTTGCGGGTCTCCCCAGCGTGGGGGACCTCCACCTGGTAGGCGCCGATGTGCTGGGTGATGCCCCCTGCTTCGCCTGCCGCAACTCGGGTCTTGCGGATGGCGTCGAGAAGGCTGGTCTTGCCGTGGTCGACGTGGCCCATCACCGTGACCACCGGTGGACGGCGGATCAGATGCTCCAGGTCGCTGGCCTCGATCATCTCGACGGTCTTGCGGGCCGCCTCTTCAACGTCGTCCTGGAGCACCGGCACGCCGAACTCATCGGACACGGTCTCGATGGTCGGCAGGTCGAGGGTCTGGGTGACGGTGGCGATGATGCCCTTGAAGAAGAGCGATTTGATGATCTCGGAGCTTTCGACACCGAGCATGTCGGCGAGCTCCTGAACCGTCAGGTTGCCTTCCGGAATCACCAGCATCTCGGGCCGGACCTGCTTGGCGTCCCTGGCTGCCCGCAGCTCCATGGCCCGGCGGCGCTGGCGCTGGCGGGTGGTTTCCTTGCGGCGGCGGCGCTGGGCGATGGGCCTCGGGGATCCAGCGGCAGACTTCGGCTTGCTGGGGCGGGCCAGGCTGGCCTGCAGCACGATCGCTTCCTGCTCCCCGGCGAAGCCGCCGGTCTCAGCCGTCAGCGAGTCGTCGTTCTCGCCGATGATGTGCACCTTCTGGCGCTGCCGTTGCGGCGACTTGCTGCGCAGGGCGTCGAGGCGGGCGGTGTCGTCCCAGTCGGGGCGGCGGGCCCTCGTCGGACCGGCGCCCAACGGGGGGCGGTGGCCGGGACGACGGGGGGCCGTGGCGGCTGCCCCTTCGGGTTTTGTGGCGGGTTCGTTGGGGCGGCGGGGTGGTTCGACGCCGGGGCGCGCCGGCGGGCGACGGGGGCCTTCTGGGGCCACCGGCCCGCGGGTACCGGGCTTCTGCAGCTGCATCAGCTCCCCGGGAGCCACGGGCTTGCGCATGCCACCCGGAGCGCCCGGACGCACGGGCTGACCGGGCCGGGCCGGCGGGGTGGAGGTGTCCCGGCGGATCGGCTTGCCGACCAGCTCCACACTCGGACTCGGGGGACGGCCATCACCGTCACCCCGTCGCACCGGTGCCTGCCCCTGCCGCGGGGCTCCCGCCGGACCACGCTGGGGTACAGCGGGGCGCTGGGGGACGCCGGGGCGGATCGGCACCGCCGGACGGTTGGGCTGCTGGGGGCGTCCCGCCGCCGCAGCCGGCCGGATGGGCTGGGCCGGTCGCTGGGCTGAAGGTTGAGGCGTCGGTGGCGCTGTGCGGCTGGGGGGTGTGGTGGGCCGGCTGGGGGCCGATGGCCGGGCCGGCGGTTGGATGGCGGCGGGACGACCCACGATCGTTGGCCGCGCCGGTGCCGGAGGCGTTCCAGGCGTTCTGGGCTGGGGTGCACCCGCTGTCGGTCGCGCCGGAACCGCAGGGGTGGCCGGGCGTGCCGGTGGCCTGGTCGCCGGTTTGCCGGGAGAAGCGCCGGCGGGTTGCACTGGCGCGGCTGGCTTGACCGGGGTCACAGGCCTGGCAGGAGGCGGGGTCGGCCGGGCCGGGGGCGCCGCCGCCGCCGCCGGCCGGGGTGGCGGGCTGGCCGGGCCCGGCGTTGCGCCGGCAGGAGGAACAGGGGCGGCCGGGGCCTGGGAGGCCTTTCTGACCGTCAGGATCTGGCCAGCCGGGGATGCCTCCGCTGGTCGTGACGGGCCGGGCTGCCCCTTCCGGGCCTTCAGCTCGGCTCGGATGCGGTTGGCTTCGTCATCGCTGATCGAACTGCTGTGGCTGCGGACCGCGATCGACAGCTTCTCCGCGGCCTCCAGCACGTCGCGGTTGTCGAGACCGAGGTCCCGGGACAGTTCATAGATCCGGACTTTGCCGCCGCTCGTCATGCAGGTCTCCAATGGACGGGGCACGGAGTGCCTCCGTTCCCGTCATCTGGACGGGACGGTATTCATCTTGCCTGAGAGGTGGGTCCCCCTCGAGCGACAGCCGTTCGACCAGGAGATCCAGGATGGCGTCGGGGACAGGAACCCGGAGGGCCCGTTGCAACCGTCGACGCCGCCGGGCCTCGTCCAGGCAGGCCGATCGACGACAGACATAGGCCGAACGGCCCATGCCTGAACCCAGTGTGACACTGCCGTCACCCGCCTGACGGATCAACCGCCACAGATGCCGCCGATCGTGCAGCTCCCGGCAGGAGACGCAGCGCCGCAGCACCGGCCTTGGCTCAATCGTCGTCATCCGTGCTGGCTTGCACCTCCTCTTCGGATTCACCCTCTTCGACGGTCTCACTGGCCTCGGCTGCTTCGCCCTCCTCAGGCAGGGCGTCCTCCTCCAGGGCCTCCTCTTCCAGGGCGTCCTCCTCCAGGGGGTACAGCTCCCGCAGCCGGGCATCCTCCTCGGCCCGGGCCGCCTGCTCCGCCGCCAGGCGTGCCTCCGCTTCGGCCTGCAGGCGTTCCTCTTCCTGGCGCAGGCTGATCAGCTCGGAGACCTTCTCGTCTTCGCTGACCTGGTCGTACTCGCTGGCGTTCTTGATGTCGATTTTCCAGCCGGTGAGCCGGGCTGCCAGACGCACGTTCTGTCCCTCCCTGCCGATCGCCAGGCTCAGCTGGTCCGGTGGCACCAGAACGTGAGCGTGGTGGCCCTCGGGATCCACCAGACGCACAAGCTCAACCCGCGCCGGACTGAGGGAGTTGGCGATGTACTGGCCGGGGTCCGGTGACCAGCGGATCACGTCAATCTTCTCGCCGCGCAGTTCATTCACCACCTGTTGAATCCGGGAGCCCCGGGCGCCGATGCAGGCTCCGACGGGGTCGACTTCCCGTTCGACGCTGTCAACCGCGACCTTCGTGCGTGGTCCCACCGCCCGGGAGGGGGGATTGGCTTCCCGGGCCACCGCCACGATCCGCACAGAGCCCTCCTGGATCTCAGGGACCTCGTTCTCGAACAGATAGACCACAAGGCCGGCATTCGCCCGACTCACGAACAGTTGTGGCCCCCTGCGGGCGACCTCGGACACTTCCTTCAGGAACACCTTGAAGGTGGCATTGGCGCGGTAGTTGTCGTTCGGCAGCTGATCGCGCCGGGGCAGCTCAGCCTCCACCTCGGGTCGGCCCAGCCCTGAGCTCACAGCCATGATCACCGACTGACGCTCAAAGCGGATCACCCGTGCCGTGAGCACCGGATCCTCCAGGTCGGCGAATTCCTCCTGAATCATCCGTCGCTGCTGGTCTCGCAGTTTCTGGGCCAGAACCTGCTTGGTCTGGGCGGCAGCCATACGACCGAAGTCATCCTTCTCCGGCGTCACATCAAGCACAACCGTGTCGCCCAGCTGGGCATCGTCGGTGACCTGTTCCACCTCGGCAAGGGAGATCTGATGGTCTTCACTCTCGACTTCCTCGACGATGATCTTGCTGGCCAGCACCCGGAAGCCCTCCTCATCGAGATCAAGGGCGACGTCAAAATTGCTGAAATACTCCTCGTCGAAAGGATCCTGGCCGTAGCCCAGGTAAAGGGTGCGACGGTAGCGCTCGTAGCCCTTGAGCAATGCTTCTCTTAGGGCCGCCTCAACGACGCTGGCGGGGAGTTTCTTCTCCTCGCTGATGTCCTCAATCAGGGTCGAAAGACCCGGGAGCATCACGAGTGCCATGGGCGTGTCATCCGTAGAGGGAACAGGATTGGGGCTGTCGGGTCAGCCTTCCGGGGTGATCAGGCGGACCTCGATCACGTTGGGGCGGGGGATGCGCACGATCTTTCCCCGCTGGTTGATCTCGACGACGCTGTCGTCGCGGCCGAGCAGGGATCCCTCGTGCTCCGTCTCACGGTCACCCTCCCGACAACGCACGCGCACCGGAAACCCCCGGAAGCTCCGGAAGTCGCGGTCATCCTCGAGGTCGTCATCCAGCCCGGGGCTGGTGATCTCGAGCACGTAGGCCCCCGGGAGCAGGTCCTCCCGCTCAAGGGCCTCCCCCATCACCTGACTGAAGGCCGCGCAATCGTCGAGGTTCACATCCTCGCCGCTCCGGTGCCGCAGGGCGATCACAAGGGCGTTGGGCTGCCGGTGCGTATGCAGGCAGACGGAAACAACCTCCAGTCCCTGGGGTTGGGCCGTGGCGGATGCCAGGGTCTCAATGGGGGGAAGGAGGGGGTGACTCAAGCGTTCGGAGGGGGTGAACCCGGCCCGATCAAGGAGTCGCCGCGCTCTCCGAAGGGATGGCGCAGTCGAGACGGAGAAGTGAATCCTCTCCGTCGATGCCCGCCGGGCATGTCTGCATCGTATGGGATGGCCGGACCTGTGGGTGGACTCGCCGGACCGGTGGGGCCGTCAACCCTGGTGGGGGGGGAGCGTGATGGCCGGGGCGTCCCCGTAATAGTCGGTGGCGGTGGGGGGCTGACGCTGCGTCGCATCAGCATTGATGCAGCCGCCCCGATCCTGGACGAACTGGCAGACCCGCGCCCAGAGCTTGGTGCGGGATCCCCCGGGACCGTTGCTGAAGCGCACCTCCTGCAGGGGACCCAGGCGCGGGTCGATGGTGACCCGGCAGAGGGGGCATGTCCGCGGGGCCTCGGCCATGGAGTCACCTCATGTGATGGGCAACCTAGACCCGGCCGGCCAGGCTGGGGACGATCCCGCCGAAGCCGATGGTGTCGACGTTGCTGCAGCTCAGCGACCCGCATCTGCTGGCCGATCCCTCAGACCTTTATCGAGGCATCCGACCCGCCGATGCCTTGGCCAGCGCCCTGCGGCAGGCGGCTGCCTCGATCCCTGGCCCCGCCATGCTGCTGCTGAGCGGCGACCTGGTGCAGGACGAGTCGTGGCTTGGATACGCACGGCTGCGGGACCTTCTGGAGACGCTCACCCTGCCGGTGGCCCTGCTGCCGGGCAATCACGACCGGCCGACCTTCCTCAGGGCCTGCCTGAGCCGCCGCGGCATCGTCGCGCCGGCCTTGGTCCCCTTCGGCGCCTGGTGGCTGCTGCTGCTCGACAGCCACTGCCCGGGCCGTATCGACGGCCGGGTCTCTCCAGGGCAGCGCCGCTGGGCTGCCGCTGCCCTGCAAGAGGTGCGTGGGCCGGTGCTCCTGGCCATGCACCACCCTCCCGAGGACCAGCACGACGGCGAGGGTCTCCTGGACTGCCTCGCCGGGGCCGGCGACCTGCGCCTGGTCTGCTATGGCCATGTCCACCGCCACGAACGACGGGAGCGGGGAGCAGTCACTCTGCTGGCCTGTCCGTCGACGGCGCGGCAGTTCACCCCCACGCAGCCCTGTCCCCTCGGTCGTCCCGACGATCCCGGCGGCCGCCTGCTGCACCTCGGGCCGGCCCACCGCTGGCAGGACCAGCTGCTGCGCTGGTCCCTGCCGGCACACGCAAATGTCTAATGTGATCAGAGATGACCTCCCTGTCGTTGGCGCTTCCGCGCCTGCTCCTGACTGCTCTGGCCTCACTGCTGGCGGCGGTGATCCCTGTCCTCGGACTCTGGGTCTTCCTTCTGGCCATGCCGGCCCCAGCCGTTGCCGCATCCCATGGGTTCGTGGCCGAAGCGGTGTCGAGGGTCGCTCCGGCCGTGGTCCGCATCGACACCGAGCGCCGCGTTGTTGTGGCGGGAGTCGACCCCTCGTTCGAAGACCCCTTCCTGAGGGAGCTCTTCGGCGATCTGCCGGGAAGCCGCCGGGAAAGCGGCCAGGGTTCCGGGGTCATCATCGACCGTGATGGTCTGGTGCTCACCAATGCCCATGTGGTTGACCAGGCCGACCGGGTCCAGGTCACCCTGGCCGATGGCCGCCAGCTGGATGGGACTGTGGCCGGCGTCGACCCCGTGACCGATCTTGCGGTGGTGCGCCTGCCGGCGACCCAGGGGCTTCAGGCGGCCCCCCTCGGTGATTCGGAGGACCTGCTGCCCGGCGACTGGGCCATTGCCCTGGGCAACCCCTATGGCCTGGACAGCACCGTCACCCTCGGCATCGTCAGCAGCCTCCACCGCAACATCAGCACCCTGGGCTTCACCGACAAGCGTCTTGAGCTGATCCAGACCGATGCCGCCATCAATCCCGGCAATTCGGGGGGGCCCCTGATCAATGCCGCCGGCGAGGTGATCGGCCTCAACACCCTTGTCAGGGCAGGCCCCGGGGCAGGGCTGGGGTTCGCGATCCCGATCAATCTGGCCCGCGGTGTCGCCCGTCAGCTGGCTTCAGGAGCGACGGTGGTGCACCCCTACCTGGGCCTGCAGCTGGTGCCTCTCACCGCCCGCCGGGCCCGTGAGCACAACCAGGATCCGAATGCACTGCTGCCTCTTCCGGAACGGGACGGCGCCCTGGTCCAGCAGGTGCTGGACCACAGCCCCGCCGCCAGCGCCGGGTTGCGCCGGGGGGATCTGGTGGTGGCCGCCGGGGATCGCAGCGTTCACACACCCGCCGACCTGCTCAGCATCGTCGAGGCCTCCCGCATCGGTGAGCCCCTGCCCCTGCAGGTGATCCGAGGTTCCGAGACCCTCGACCTGGCCATCCGGCCCGAGATTCTGCCGGCTGCTCCCCACTGAGGCTGCCCGGGGGATTGCTAGGTTCCCGGCCAGATTCTCCCCCTTCCGATGGCCGAGCTGCAGGACCGCATGAAGCAGGCTGTGGCCATGGCCGCCGTCGACCAGATCAGCGACGGCATGGTCCTGGGGCTCGGTTCGGGTTCGACAGCGGCGCTGATGATCCGTGAGCTGGGCGCCCGCCTGGCCGACGGTCGTCTCCGGAACATCACCGGCGTGACCACCTCCTTCCAGGGGGAGGTGATGGCGGCCGAACTGGGGATTCCCCTGTTGTCCCTCAATGCCGTGGACAGGATCGATCTGGCGATCGACGGGGCCGACGAGGTGGATCCGGCCTTCCAGCTGATCAAGGGAGGCGGAGCCTGCCACGTGCAGGAGAAGCTGGTGGCCTGCCGCGCCGAACGCTTTGTGGTCGTCGTCGATTCCACCAAGCTGGTCTCCCGCCTCAATCTCGGCTTCCTCTTGCCGGTCGAGGTGCTGCCCGGTGCCTGGCGGCAGGTCAGCGGTCAGCTGGCTGAGCTCGACGGCACCAGCACGTTGCGCATGGCCGTTCGCAAGGCCGGTCCTGTCGTGACCGACCAGGGCAACCTGGTACTAGATGTCCGTTTCGAGGGTGGCATCGTCGACCCCAGGGATCTGGAGTCCCGCATCAACAACCTGCCCGGGGTGCTCGAGAACGGCCTCTTCGTCGATCTTGCCGATCAGGTGCTGGTGGGCGAGATCGTCGATGGTGAGCCTCGGGTGCGGGATCTTCCCCGGGCCTGATCTCACCGGTCGTCCGGGGAGGTCAGGCGCAGCCGGACCGACTCGGCGTGGCTGTGCAGCCCTTCGCTGGCGGCAAGGGTCACGATCGAGGGGCCGGTGGCTTCGAGGGCCCTTCGGGTGAAGCCGATCAGGCTGGTGTGGTGGAGAAATGTCTCGACACTCAGGGCACCGCTGAAGCGGGCGGTGCCGCCGGTCGGCAGGGTGTGGTTGGGTCCGGCCAGGTAGTCCCCGGCCGCCTCGGGACTGTGGGCTCCAAGAAAAATGGCTCCCGCCTGGCGGATGCGTCCTGCCAGCGTCTCGGGGTCCTGCACCAGCAGTTCAAGATGCTCAGGCGCGAAGCGATCGGAGAGGGTGGCGGCCCGCTCAAGGCTCTCGCAGAGGACCACCAGTCCCCAGTCCCTCAAGGAGGTCTCCGTGAGGGCGCGGCGGGGGTGGTCGGCCAGCTGCCGTTCCACCGCTGTCGGCACTGCCTGGGCGAGCCGTGCGCTGGTGGTGATCAGAATGGCCGCAGCGAGGGGATCGTGCTCGGCCTGGGCCAGCAGGTCAGCGGCGACCAGTTCGGCGTCGGCGCCATCGTCGGCGATCACCAGCACCTCACTGGGCCCGGCCAGGGAATCGATGCCGACCCTGCCGTAGACAGCCTTCTTGGCCAAGGTCACATAGAGGTTCCCCGGTCCGGTGATCACATCGACCCTGGGGATGGACGCCGTGCCCCAGGCCAGGGCCGCAATGGCCTGGGCCCCGCCGACCCGGTAGATCTCCTCGACGCCGGCCACCCGGGCTGCGGCCAGCACCGTGGGATTCACCGACCCCTCCGGCCCCGGCGGTGTCGTCATCACCAGGCGCTCCACCCCGGCGACCCGTGCCGGCACGGCATTCATCAGCACGGTGCTCGGATAGGCCGCTCGTCCGCCGGGCACGTAGAGCCCGGCCCGTTCCACCGGTCGCCAGCGGCGACCCAGCCGTTCGCCAAAGGCTCCCTCCAGGGTCAGATCCTTGGGGATCTGCAGCCGATGAAAGGCGGCGATCCGCTCATGGGCCAGCTCCAGGGCCGCCTGCAGCGGCGCCGGTGTCCGATGCCAGGCCTGTTCGATGGCCTCGGCGCTCACACGCAGATCGTCAAGGCGCACGCCATCGAAGCGTTCGGTCAACCGTCGCAGGGCCCTGTCCCCGTCCTGACGCACCTCCGCAAGGATCGCCTCGACCTGACGGGCCGCTTCGGCCTGACCGTCCCCTTCCGTGCGGGCGGCGATCGCATCCAGGCGTTCCTCCGCCTGCGGCGAGTCGCCGAGCACCTTCAGCAGCATCCGTAGGGTTCCCACTGGGTTGACGCTATCGCCAGGGGATCGGCGAGGGCCTGCGTTAGGATTGTCGTTTGCTCACTCGGCATCGAGTCCTGATCTGTGGCCAACAACAAGTCCGCGCAGAAGCGCATCCTGGTGGCCGAGCGCAACCGCCTTCACAACCGCAGCTACAAGTCAGCCGTGAGGACCCTGATGAAGCGCTGCCTCACGGCATGCCAGGCCTACGGCGACAAGCCCGGGGATGACACCCGCCAGGAGGTCCACACCACCATGAGCGCTGCCTTCAGCAAGATTGACAAGGCCGTGAAGGTGGGAGTGCTGCACCGCAACAATGGCGCCCATCAGAAGTCCAGGCTGAGCGCCGCCGTGCGTCGGGTGATTGAGCCGACCGCCGTCACCCCCGGGGCCTGACCCATCAGACTGTCGTCAACTCTCTTCCAGGTGACTGCGGTCCCGCTGCCATGGCTCTCCAGGCGCCCCTTCTGATCGACAGTCACTGCCACCTGGTCTTCCGGCAGTTCGAGGATGACCTCGATGTGGTCGCTTCCCGCTGGCGGGAGGCCGGGGTCCGACTGCTGCTGCATGCCTGCGTCGAGCCAGGCGAGATTCCCGCCATCCGCGCCCTCGCCGATCGCTATCCCGAACTCCGTTATTCGGTGGGTGTCCACCCCCTCGACACGGGGCACTGGCACCCGGACACACCAGCCGTGTTGCGGGAGGCGGTCATGGCTGATGACCGTGTCGTCGCCATCGGCGAACTCGGCCTTGACCTTTACCGCGCCCGCAACCTGGACGAGCAGCTTGCCCAGTTGGTGCCGCAGCTGGACCTCGCCGAAGAGGTGGACCTCCCTGTGATCATTCACTGCCGCGATGCGGCGGTTCCGATGCTGGAACTGCTCCGGAGTCGCCGCCGTGAGGGTCGCCGACTCAGGGGCGTGATGCATTGCTGGAGTGGGACGCCTGAAGAGATGGAGGGCTTCCTGGAGCTCGGGCTCTTCATCAGCTTCAGCGGCAACGTGACCTATCCCTCAGCCCACGACACCCATGCCTGCGCCCGACTGGTGCCGGGCGACCGTTTCCTTGTGGAGACGGACTGCCCATTCCTGGCACCCGTGCCACGGCGGGGGAAGCGCAACGAACCGTCTCTGGTGCGGCTGGTGGCAGAGCGGGTGGCAGAGCTGCGTCAGGAGTCCCTTGAGGCTGTGGGCCTGGCCAGCACCGCCAACGCCGCAGCCTTGTTCAGGTTCCAGCTTCAGGATCAAGAACCTTGACAGGTCTCGCTGCCAGTGGTTATGGTCGGCTATTGGCCTGGTGATGTCCCCTCGATGCAGCGGGAAGCGTCGTCGCCCATGATCCGTTCTCTGGCCGTTCTGGCAGGGCCCCTGCAACGGGGCTGATCCTCTGAGAACCGCGGACCGCTCCTCGTCCCATGCGGGGAGCGGTCCGTGTCGTGGTCTGCGACCTCTGCCTCGGGCAGCTTCGCCATCACGGTCCGCCGTCCCCCAACCCCTTCAGGTCTCCGCATGAGCAGCGCGATCCAGGTCGCCAAGACCGCCACCTATCTCCCCGATCTGGTGGAGGTGCAGCGGGGCAGCTTCAAGTGGTTTCTGGAAAAAGGACTGATCGAGGAGCTTGAAAGCTTCTCGCCGATCACGGATTACACCGGCAAGCTCGAGCTCCACTTCGTCGGCAGTGAATACCGACTCAAGAGGCCCCGCCACGACGTTGAAGAGGCGAAACGTCGCGATGCGACGTTTGCTTCGCAGATGTACGTCGTGTGCAGGCTGGTCAACAAGGAGACCGGCGAGATCAAGGAGCAGGAGGTCTTCATTGGGGAACTCCCATTGATGACCGAGCGGGGAACTTTCATTATCAATGGCGCTGAACGTGTCATCGTCAACCAGATCGTCCGCAGTCCTGGCGTTTATTTCAAGGACGAGCAGGACAAGAACGGCCGTAAGACTTTTAATGCCAGCCTGATCCCCAACCGCGGTGCCTGGCTGAAGTTCGAGACAGATAAGAATGATCTCTTGCATGTTCGAGTTGACAAAACTCGCAAGATCAACGCTCACGTCATGATGCGGGCGATTGGCTTGTCAGACAATGATGTGCTCGATAAGCTGCGTCACCCTGAGTACTATCGCAAGTCGATTGAGGCCGCTAACGAAGAGGGCATCAGCTCCGAAGATCAAGCGCTTCTTGAGCTCTACAAGAAACTTCGCCCTGGTGAACCCCCTTCCGTCAGCGGTGGTCAGCAGCTCCTGCACAGCCGCTTCTTTGACCCCAAGCGTTATGACCTCGGAAGGGTGGGACGCTACAAAATCAACAAGAAGCTCCGGCTCACGATTCCAGATTCAGTGCGGACACTCACTGCGGAGGATGTGCTGAGTACGATTGATTATCTCATCAATCTTGAATTGGATGTTGGGGGTGCGACTCTTGATGACATTGATCACTTGGGTAATCGTCGCGTCCGGTCGGTCGGTGAGCTGCTTCAAAACCAGGTGCGGGTCGGTCTGAATCGTCTCGAGCGAATCATCAAGGAGCGAATGACGGTCGGTGAAACCGATTCGTTGACCCCAGCTCAGTTGGTAAATCCAAAACCCCTGGTGGCTGCCATCAAGGAATTTTTTGGTTCCAGCCAGCTCAGCCAGTTCATGGATCAGACCAACCCCCTGGCTGAGCTCACCCACAAGAGACGCATCAGTGCCCTTGGCCCCGGGGGTCTGACCCGTGAGAGGGCTGGTTTTGCGGTCCGTGATATCCATCCCTCTCACTACGGTCGGATCTGCCCGATTGAGACTCCGGAAGGTCCCAACGCCGGTCTCATCGGTTCCCTCGCCACGCATGCTCGTGTCAATGAGTATGGATTCATTGAGACTCCCTTCTGGCGCGTTGAAAACGGCCACGTGCTGAAATCTGGCGACCCCATTTATCTATCAGCTGATCTAGAAGATGAGTGCAGGGTCGCACCTGGTGATGTTGCCACAGATGCTGATGGTCGCATCACGTCAGACATGGTTCCGGTGCGCTATAGGCAGGACTTTGAAACCGTTCCCCCTGCGCAGGTTGACTACGTCCAACTTTCTCCTGTTCAGGTTATTTCAGTTGCAACATCATTGATTCCTTTCCTGGAGCATGATGATGCCAACAGGGCACTCATGGGCTCTAACATGCAGCGTCAGGCAGTTCCTCTGCTGCGACCTGAGCGGCCCTTGGTGGGAACCGGGCTTGAGCCGCAGGTTGCCAGGGACTCTGGAATGGTGCCCATCACCCGGGTCAATGGCGAAGTTGTGTTCGTCGACGCTACCCAGATCATCATTCGCGATGAAGATGGACAGGACCACTACCACTTGCTGCAAAAGTATCAGCGTTCCAACCAGGACACCTGCCTTAATCAGCGCCCAATCGTAAAGCTGGGTGACCAGGTCATTGCTGGTCAGGTTCTGGCCAATGGGTCTGCTTGCGAAGGTGGTGAAATTGCTCTGGGTCAGAACGTCCTCGTCGCTTACATGCCATGGGAGGGTTACAACTACGAGGATGCGATCCTCGTCAGCGAAAGGCTTGTTCGTGATGATCTTTATACTTCGGTTCATATTGAAAAGTATGAGATCGAGGCCAGGCAGACAAAGCTTGGGCCCGAAGAGATCACCCGAGAGATCCCCAATGTTGCCGAAGAAAGTCTCGGCAACCTCGATGAGATGGGAATCATCCGAATCGGTGCCTTCGTTGAATCGGGCGATATTCTTGTCGGCAAGGTTACACCGAAGGGTGAGTCTGATCAGCCTCCCGAAGAGAAGCTATTGCGAGCCATCTTCGGCGAGAAAGCCAGGGATGTCAGAGACAACTCCCTGCGAGTGCCCAACACAGAGCGTGGCCGAGTTGTCGACGTTCGTATCTACACCCGCGAGCAGGGAGACGAGCTACCTCCCGGGGCCAACATGGTCGTGCGCGTTTATGTGGCCCAGCGGCGCAAAATTCAGGTTGGCGACAAGATGGCCGGTCGTCACGGCAACAAAGGCATCATCAGCCGCATCCTGCCGCTGGAAGATATGCCTTATCTCCCGGATGGCACACCTGTTGACATTGTCCTGAACCCTCTGGGGGTGCCGAGCCGCATGAACGTCGGACAGGTCTTTGAGTGCCTGATGGGGTGGGCCGCTGACAATCTCAGTGCACGCTTCAAAATCGTTCCGTTCGATGAGATGCATGGTGCTGAGAAGTCAAAGGAGACGGTTCAGCGTTATCTCGAGGAAGCCAGGTCGTTGCCAGGGAAAGAATGGGTCTATGACCCTGCCAATCCGGGCAAGATCCAACTCATTGATGGCCGCTCAGGCGAACCATTTGATCAGCCTGTGACTGTTGGTCGCGCCTACATTCTCAAACTCGTCCACCTTGTCGATGACAAGATTCACGCCCGATCCACAGGTCCCTATTCTCTGGTGACCCAGCAACCACTCGGAGGCAAGGCCCAGCAGGGCGGTCAGCGTCTCGGGGAAATGGAAGTCTGGGCTCTTGAGGCCTATGGCGCCGCTTACACATTGCAAGAGCTGTTGACTGTCAAGTCCGATGACATGCAGGGTCGGAACGAGGCGTTGAACGCCATTGTTAAAGGCAAGCCGATTCCCCGTCCCGGTACACCCGAGTCGTTCAAGGTGCTGATGCGCGAGCTCCAGTCCCTTGGCTTGGATATCGCGGTCTACACCGATGAAGGTGCCGAAGTTGACCTCATGCAAGATGTCAATCCTCGACGCAGCACTCCCAGTCGCCCGACCTACGAATCGCTCGGCGTTGCCGATTACGACGAGGATTGACTCCTCGTCTCGTTCAAGTTTGTTTCGCTGATCTTTCACCCCCGTCCGAACACAGGTCATGACCAACAGCAACCTCCGAACGGAAAGCCACTTCGATTACGTCAAGATCACCCTCGCATCTCCCGACCGCATCATGCAGTGGGGACAGCGAACTCTTCCGAACGGCCAGGTGGTTGGTGAAGTCACCAAGCCTGAAACCATCAACTACCGGACACTCAAGCCGGAAATGGATGGTCTCTTCTGCGAGAAGATCTTTGGTCCTTCCAAGGACTGGGAATGCCACTGTGGTAAGTACAAACGGGTTCGTCACCGGGGAATTGTCTGTGAACGCTGCGGTGTTGAGGTGACAGAGAGTCGAGTCCGTCGCCATCGGATGGGCTTCATCAAGCTTGCAGCACCTGTTTCCCACGTCTGGTATCTCAAGGGCATCCCCAGCTATGTGGCGATTCTTCTGGATATGCCGCTGCGAGATGTGGAGCAGATTGTCTACTTTAATTGCTACGTAGTGCTTGATGCTGGCGATCACAAGACGCTTAAGTACAAGCAGCTATTGACTGAAGACGAGTGGCTTGAGATTGAGGATGAAATCTTTGCCGAAGACTCTGAGATTGAAAATGAGCCAGAGGTTGGTATTGGCGCTGAAGCCCTCAAGCGTCTCTTGGAGGATCTTGACCTTCAGCAGATTGCTGAAGAACTGAGAGAAGAAATCAACGGTAGCAAGGGCCAGAAGCGAGCCAAGCTGATCAAGCGTCTCAGGGTGATTGATAACTTCATCGCCACCAGCGCTCGACCCGAGTGGATGGTCTTGGATGCCATTCCTGTCATCCCACCAGATCTGCGGCCCATGGTTCAGCTTGATGGTGGCCGGTTTGCGACCAGCGATCTGAATGATCTTTACCGCAGGGTGATCAACCGCAACAACCGTCTTGCGCGTCTTCAGGAAATCCTTGCTCCTGAAATTATCATTCGCAATGAAAAGCGGATGTTGCAGGAAGCCGTTGACGCTCTCATTGATAATGGGCGTCGCGGACGTACGGTCGTCGGGGCAAACAACAGACCTCTCAAGTCTTTAAGCGACATCATCGAGGGCAAGCAGGGGCGTTTCCGTCAGAACCTTCTGGGCAAGCGTGTTGATTATTCGGGCCGTTCCGTTATTGTCGTGGGCCCAAAGTTGAAAATGCATCAATGTGGTCTCCCGAAGGAGATGGCTATTGAGCTTTTCCAGCCCTTCGTGATTCATCGCCTGATTCGTCAGAATATTGTCAATAACATCAAAGCTGCCAAGAAGCTTATTCAGAGGGGTGATGATGAGGTCATGCAGGTTCTCCAGGAGGTGATTGATGGCCATCCGATCCTCCTGAATCGAGCCCCCACCCTTCACCGCCTGGGCATCCAGGCTTTTGAGCCCAAACTTGTTGACGGTAGGGCTATCCAGTTGCATCCGCTTGTCTGTCCCGCATTCAATGCGGACTTTGATGGAGACCAGATGGCCGTTCACGTCCCACTGGCTCTTGAGTCACAGACTGAGGCGCGCATGTTGATGCTTGCCAGCAACAACATTCTGTCCCCCGCCACAGGCGAGCCCATCATCACTCCCTCCCAGGACATGGTGTTGGGCGCCTATTACCTCACGGCCACCCGTCAAGAGAAGGCCCACCCTGCATTCGGCGATCGCAAGCTTACTTTTGCCAGCCTTGCCGACGTCTGCAACGCCTATGAGGAGAAGCTGCTGAAACTCCACGACTGGATCTGGGTTCGTTTCAACGGAGAAGTTGATGATGAGGATGACTCCCGAGAGCCCCTTTCTTCTGA
Source organism: Prochlorococcaceae cyanobacterium (assembly GCA_049317465.1). GTDB lineage: Bacteria > Cyanobacteriota > Cyanobacteriia > PCC-6307 > Cyanobiaceae > CAIQIA01. Next base: position 17,325 of record JBMOIF010000007.1, read on the forward strand.
GGTTCTCAGCGATGGCACCTGTGTTGAGCAGTGGAAGTTCCGTCGTGATCGTTTTGACGAAGATGGCGCTCTCATCAGTCGGTTCCTGCTCACCACCACGGGTCGTGTCCTGATGAATCGCACCATTATTGATGCCGTCGCAGCACGTTGAGCTGCATCGGGTTCATCTGCGTCTTGCCTGATTCCTCCTCACGTCGTCTTCTTCCCCACCGGTCATGACCAGTTCTTCCACCCCTCGGAAATCCAGCAAGACCAAGCCCATTGTCGAGCCACCTGTTGTGGAGACCCCGGGTCCGGCTGCCCCCCCATTCCGCAACCGAGTCATTGATAAGAAGGGGCTGCGATCGCTGGTGGCATGGGCTTACAAGCAACATGGCACTGCAGCCACTGCGGCCATGGCTGATGACCTCAAGGATCTGGGTTTCCGCTACGCCACTCAGGCGGCCGTCTCCATTTCGGTGGATGACCTGAGGGTGCCTGGCGATAAGCCAACCCTTCTGCAGGAAGCCGAAGATCAGATCACTGAGACGGAGGAGCGTTACCGGCTTGGTGAGATCACTGAAGTGGAACGTCACACCAAGGTGATCGATACCTGGACGGAGACCAATGAACGTCTGGTCCAGGCAGTCCGTCGTAATTTCAATGAAAATGATCCGCTGAATTCTGTCTGGATGATGGCCAATTCGGGGGCACGGGGAAACATGTCCCAGGTCCGCCAGTTGGTTGGGATGCGCGGTCTTATGGCCAATCCCCAAGGTGAGATCATTGACCTTCCTATCCGTACCAATTTCCGGGAAGGACTCACCGTCACTGAGTACGTCATCTCTTCCTACGGCGCCCGGAAGGGTCTGGTGGATACGGCTCTGCGAACTGCAGACTCTGGCTATCTGACCCGGCGTCTCGTCGATGTCGCTCAAGATGTCATCGTTCGCGAGGACGACTGTGGAACCAGCCGCAGCATTCAGATCTCTGCTGATGACAATGGTCGATACAAAATGCGGTTGGTGGGGCGGCTTACTGCCGAACAGATCATCGGAGCCGATGGCACAGTCCTGGCAGATCGCGATTCTGAAATCGATCCAGAACTCACCCGCCGCATTGAACTGGCTGGTGTGAAGTCTGTTCGAGTCCGTTCACCGCTGACTTGCGAAGCTGCGCGTTCCGTCTGTCGCAAGTGCTACGGCTGGGCGTTGGCTCACAACGAATTGGTTGATTTGGGTGAAGCCGTTGGCATCATTGCGGCCCAGTCGATCGGTGAGCCCGGCACCCAGCTCACCATGCGCACCTTCCACACCGGCGGAGTCTCCACTGCTGAAACCGGTGTTGTGCGGTCCACGGTGGACGGTACGGCTCACTTTGACGCCAGGTCCAGAGTGAGGCCCTACCGCACTCCCCATGGCGTTGAGGCCCAGATCGCCGAGAGCGATTTCACCCTCACCGTCAAACCTGAGGGCAAGGGGCGAGATCAGAAGCTTGATATCACGATTGGCTCCATCCTGTTTGTGACTGACGGTGATCGTGTCCCCCATGACACCATGCTGGCTCAGATCTCAACCGGTGCAGCAGTCAAGAAGAGCGTTGAGAAGGCAACCAAGGATGTCATCTGCGATCTTGCGGGCCAGGTCCGCTATGAGGACGTGATCCAGCCTCGTGAGGTGCCCGATCGTCAGGGAAACATCACTCTCAAAGCCCAGCGACTTGGTCGCCTCTGGGTTTTTGCAGGGGATGTCTACAACCTTCCTCCGAACGCGTATCCAGTGGTGCGCAGTGCCACAAAAGTCCTCGTGGGTGATGTGCTGGCCGAAAGTCGTCAGATCAGTGAGCATGGTGGCAATGTTCGCCTGCGGGAGGCCCAAGGCGATTCTCGCGAGGTTGAAATCGTCACCGCCAGCTTGACTCTTAAGGATTGCAAGCTCATCTCCACCACCACACATAGTGGTCAGATCTGGCACCTCGAAGGTAAGGACAGCGCCCGTTACCTGTTGCGCACCGAACCCGGCACAAAGATCGCCAACGGTGAGGTCATTGCTGAGTTGGCCGATGATCGCTTCAAGACTCAGACCGGAGGTCAGATCCGTTTTGCTCCTGGTCTGGCCATCAAGAAGGCCCGCAGTGCCAAGCATGGCTACGAAGTTTCCAAGGGCGGCACACTTCTCTGGATCCCCCAGGAAACCCATGAAATCAACAAGGACATTTCCCTGTTGATGATTGAAGACGGACAGTGGATTGAGGCTGGAACTGAGGTTGTCAAAGATATCTTCAGTCAGACGGCGGGTATCGTCACCGTCACTCAGAAGAATGACATCCTTCGCGAAATTATTGTCAGGTCTGGCCACCTTCATCTCGTCTCTGACAGCAAGGTGTTGGCCCGTTATGGCGACGAAGGCCTGATGGTCAATCCTGGAGAAGAGATCGCCCCTGGACTCATCGCCGAAGCCATGCACCTGGTCGAAGCTGTCGACACGCCTGAGGGTGGTGCACTTCTCCTTCGTCCTGTGGAGGAGTACGCCATTCCTGATGAAGCCCATCTGCCAGAGCTTGGTGTTGTCAAGCAACCACAGGGCCCGTCGCTGACTCTGAAGGCAGTTCAACGACTCACCTACAAGGATGGCGAGCTCGTCAAGTCTGTTGAGGGGATTGAACTTCTGCGCACGCAGTTGCTTCTGGAGACCCATGACACCACTCCTCAGATGACGGTGGATGTGGAAGTCACCCCTGACAAACGTGCCAAGACGATCGACAGGCTTCAGCTTGTGATCATCGAATCTCATCTCGTGCGTCGTGACACTCTCTCCGATGCCAGCCACGGTTCCACGCATACCGAGGTGAAGGTTGGTGATGGGGATGTGATCAAGCGTGGTGATGTGGTGTCAACTGTGCAGATTCTCTGCAAAGAGGATGGTGTGGTGCAGCTCCCTGACTCCGTCGAGGGAGAGCCGATCCGTCGTCTGATTGTTGAGCGCCAGCAGGACACCGTCACCATCCCGATCACCTCAGCTGCTGCGGTGGCCGTCAGCCAGCGTGTGGTAGAGGGAGAAACCCTTGCTGGTGACATCCCTGCCCCCCACAGCGGTGAGATCGAAGATCTTCAGGAGGGCAGCATCACCCTTCGCATCGGTCGACCGTACATGGTGTCGCCGGAATCGATCCTCCATGTGCGCGACGGAGATCTTGTCCAGCGGGGTGACACTCTGGCCCAGCTTGTGTTTGAACGTGCCAAGACCGGTGACATCGTTCAGGGTCTTCCCCGAATTGAAGAACTGCTTGAAGCCCGTCGTCCCAGGGACTCAGCTGTTCTCTGTCGTAAGGCTGGCAACGTCAAGATCACCATCAGTGACGACGATCTTGAAACGACCACTGTTTCGGTCGAAGAGACTGATGACCAGTCCACCGAGTACCCCATTCTGCTGGGGCGCACGGTCATGGTCAGTGATGGTCAGCACGTTGATGCTGGGGATCTCCTGACTGACGGTCCCATCAACCCCCACGAACTGCTCGACGTCATCTTTCTTGACCTGCGCTCGCGTCTCGCTGCCATGGATGCCGCCCAGCAGGCGATCTCCCGCTTGCAGACGGCTCTGGTCCAGGAAGTTCAGAACGTCTACAAGTCCCAGGGTGTCACGATCGACGACAAGCACATCGAGGTGATCGTCCGTCAGATGACCAGCAAGGTCAGGGTTGAGGATGCTGGTGACACGACTCTCCTGCCTGGGGAACTGATTGAGTTGCGTCAGGTGGACCAGGTCAATCAGGCCATGGCCATCACCGGTGGTGCACCCGCTGAGTTCACTCCCGTGCTGCTCGGTATCACCAAGGCATCGCTCAACACCGACAGCTTCATCTCGGCCGCCAGTTTCCAGGAAACCACCCGCGTGCTCACGGAAGCTGCCATTGAAGGCAAGAGCGACTGGCTGCGCGGACTCAAGGAAAACGTCATCATCGGACGCTTGATTCCGGCGGGCACCGGCTTCAGCGGTTTCGAGGAGGAATTGCGTGCTGAGGCAGGTCCCCATCCGGACATCCTCGATGAGGAAGGCGCTGGCTTCCGTCGGATGCCCAACCTGCGCCCCGACTACACCGTCGAGATGCCGGCACCCCAGCCCAGTGCCGCTGTTCTCGACGATCCATCCGATGATGAGCTGGAGGCCACCCGCAGCCGCCACGGCCTTAACCCCACCGGAGGCAGCAGCGCCTCGGCCTTCGCCCGGCCTACCACCTTCGACGATGACACTGAGGAGGTGCTTCTGCCCGATCCTGGCGCCCTTGAGGGACTTCAGGAGGAAGGCCTGCTCACCGATGAGACCTGACCCTGCGGCCCCGTTCCGTTTCTGACGTCATGACCGATCCCTCCGCCCCCCTTCCGGCCCCGGGCCGGATACCCCAGCGACGGCTGCCCCGCTTCGGGTTTCACACCCATGGGGAGCTGATCAACGGCAGGGCAGCCATGCTCGGCTTCTTTGCCCTTCTGCTGGTCGAAGCCTGGCTCGGTCACGGCCTTCTGGTGTGGCCCTGAGCCCGGCTCAGCCCCTGCTGGGCCTCAGCCAGGGGGAGCTGGAGCAGTGGGCGGCAGCCCATGGCCTGCCCGCTTTTCGGGGTCGACAGATCCATGGGTGGCTCTATGGGCGAGGGGTCACCGACTGGCGTGACATCACTGTTCTGCCGGCCGCGTTGCGGGATGCGCCGCCTGCGCCCCTGGGTCGCTCCTGGGAGCACCATCGCTCCCTGGCTGGCGACGGCACCCTCAAGCTGCTGCTCGCCCTTGCCGATGGTCTGACCGTTGAGACCGTCGGCATACCGACCTCCGACCGCCTGACGGTCTGCGTCTCCAGTCAGGTGGGCTGCCCCATGGCCTGTCGGTTCTGTGCAACCGGCAAGGGTGGCCTGCAGCGATCCCTCGCCGTTCACGAGATCATCGATCAGGTGCTGAGCGTGCGGGAGGCCATGCAGCGCCGGCCCAGCCACGTGGTGTTCATGGGCATGGGCGAGCCTCTCCTCAACATTGATGCGGTGCTTGCCGCCATCGACTGTCTGGGACGCGACCTCGGTATGGCGCACCGCCAGATCACTGTCAGCACCGTCGGCGTCCCCCACACCCTGCCTCAGCTTGCCGAGCAGGCCCTGGCACGCCTGGGCCGTTGCCAGTTCACGCTGGCGGTGAGCCTCCATGCCCCTGATCAGCACCTGCGTGAACGGCTGATCCCTTCAGCCCGAAGCTACGCCTACGAGCAGCTTCTTGAGGACTGCCGCCATTACGTGGCCATCAGTGGCCGTCGCGTGAGCTTTGAGTACATCCTTCTGGGTGGTCTCAACGACCAGCTTCACCACGCCGAAGCACTGGCCCAGCTTCTGCGCGGTTTCCAGAGCCACGTCAACCTGATCCCCTACAACCCCATCGCCGAGGAGGAGTTCCAGCGCCCGACCCAGGCTGCTGTGGAAGGGTTCCGCCACGCGCTGCAGGCGCGGCATGTGGCTGTGAGCGTCAGGGCCAGCCGTGGGCTGGACGCCGATGCGGCCTGCGGTCAGCTGCGCCGCCGATTCGAGGGCAGCCTCGAGGCTTCACCGGCAAGCCCGCACTGACATCCTCTGGCTGCCCGTCATCAGGTGGGATCGCGGCGCGGGTCGAAGGCGCCCCGCGCCTCCTGTTCGCCCCAGGGAGCCAGCCGTCCGAGGAGCACGAACCCCGGCACTGACGCCGCGACCGTGAACAGGAAGAAACTCGGCCAGCCCACGCGTTCGGCCACGACCCCGGCCGGCGCCGAGAGGATTGAGCGGCTGAGCGCGTACACCCCGGAAAGCAGTGCGTACTGGGTGGCGGAAAAACGTGGGTTGCAGAGGCTCATCAGCAGTGCCACGAACACGGCTCCGACCATGCCGCCACTGACGTTTTCCAGGCTCACGGCCGTGACGAGGCCGGCGAAGCCGCCGCCGAAGCGAGCCAGGACCCAGTAGCTGAGGTTGCCGACGGCCCCCACGGCGGCGAACAGCCAGAGGGAGCGGTTCATGCCCAGCCAGGCGAACAGGGCGCCGCCGAGCACAGTGCCCACCATCGTTGCGGCGATGGCCCAGCCCCCCTGGACCAGGCCGATCTGGGCTTCGCTGAAGCCCTGCAGTTTCAGGAAGGGAATCGCCATGGCGCTCAGCAGGCCGTCGGGCCAGCGATACAGCAACACCAACAGCAGCAGCAGCCAGCTCCGGCTCGGACCGGCCCGATGCAGAAACTCGCGGGCAGGTCCGAGCACCGCCTGGCGCAGGCTGGTGACGGCGTGCTGCACCGGCCGCAGCTTCGGCGCCGCGAGGGTGAAGGGGATGACGGCGGCCACCAGCGCCGCAGCGCAGAGAAAGGCCATCGGCCAGCCGTAACGGCCTGCCAGCAGGAAGCCTCCCGCCCCCACCGCCAGCATGGCGGCGCGGTAACCGAGGGAAGCCGCTGCGGCACCGGGGCCTCGTTCGGCTTCCGGCAGCAGATCGGTGCGATAAGCGTCGATCACGATGTCCTGGGTGGCGCTGCAGCTCGCCAGCAGCAGCGCCGCCACGCCGATGGCCGTCAGGCTTTCGGGGCTGGTGCTCGGCTGCAGCAGAGCCATAGCCGCGATCCCGAGGGCCAGCAGGACCTGCAGCACGAGCATCCAGCCGCGCCGGCGGTCCGGCCAGGGCAGTGGCCAGCGGTCAATCAGCGGTGCCCAGAACAACTTGAGCGTGTAAGGCAGTTCGGCAACGGTCAGCAGACCGATCAGCCCAAGCGGCACCTGGCTGGCCGTGAGCCATCCCTGCAACAGCTTGCTGCCGACCATCAGGGGAACGCCGCTGGCCACGCCCTCGGCGCCGACGGTCAGCAGGCGATGCCAGCGGTCAGCACGAACGGACACGGCGACCCTGCAGCGGATGGGCCGCACCCTAGGGGCAGGCAGGTCATCGACAATGGAGCCACCCGTCCTGCGGCTGCCGCCCTCGCCCGATGTCCTTCTTCCGCTCCCGCGTGCTGCCGGCGCTGATCGTGCTGCTGTTCGCCCTGGCCCTGCTGGCGGTGAGTGCCAGGATCTGGCTTCCCGGCGACATGGCGGCGCCGGCCCCCCTCTCATGAGCCAGTCGCCCGATCACCCCCAGCGGCTGCCCCTCGACCCCTCGCTGCTCGCTGGGGAGCTGCAGGCCGAGGAGGCCCCTGATCCCCTGGATCTGCTGGTGGCAGACCTGGATCAGCAGGCCGCCGGCGATCCCAGCCACTCGGGCCCCTCCCTGGATCGGGACGCCGCCCTGCAGCAGCTGCTGCAGGGAGATCACGACACCCGCCTGCAGGCCCTGCGGCTGTTCTGCGAACAACGGGAGCCCCGGGCTGTGCCGGCCTTGATGCAGGTTCTTGGCGACCCTTGCCCGATCCTGCGCATGAGTGCGGCCTATGCCCTCGGGCGCACCCCTGACGACCGGGCCTTCGCCACCGTGCTGCAGCGGCTGGAGGCCGATCCCAATGGCTTCGTGCGCAAGGCCCTGGCCTGGACCGCCGCCAATTTCGGACGTCCGGATGTGGTCCCCGCCCTGGTGCGTGCCCTGGCCGGCGACATTGCCGCCGTGCGGTTGATGGCGGCCACGTCCCTCGCCGATGCCTGTCTGGAGCTTGAGGATCAGCGGCCTGAAGCGGTGATCCCCCTCGTCCAGAGCCTGCGCATCGACGGTGAGCCCCTGGTGCGCAGCAACTGTGCCTGGGGCCTTGGGCGCCTGCACCCGCTTCTGCCCCCTGGCCAGGCCAGCGTCGTGGGGGAGGCGCTGCTGGAGGCCCTGCTTCAGGATCCTGACCCGGGGGTGCGCGATGACGCCCGCAGTGCCCTTGAGCAACTGGAGGATCCCGAGCTTCTGGGGCGTCTGCAGACCCTGGGAGACGAGGGGCTGCTCGCCTGGGGCTGACCCCCGATTTCCGGTGGGACTCGTTACCATAAGCAGCACCCGATCCGCCACGGTGCCCCAGCAGGTTCTTCGCTACCGCATCCGACCGGATGGGCGCGTGGAAGAGCTCGTCGAGGGCCTGGCAGGTCCTGCCTGCACGACGCTCACGGCGGCCATTGAGGCGCGTCTTGGCCCCGTCGTGAGCTCGGTGCCCACGAGCGACCATTACGCCGCCCCGGCCACCTCCGTCCTGACCGACACCGTTTCGTCCTCCGCCAACGTTCACCATGTCGCACTTCAGCACGGTCCGCACTGAGCTCCGCGACAGGGAGTCCCTGCTGGCGGCCCTGCGCGATCTGGGGCTTGACCCAACGGAGGGAGGGGCTCCTGTCAGGGGCTATCGAGGCCAGCAGGTGGCCGCCGATGTGGTCTGTCTCGAATCCGGTGTCAGTGACATCGGATTCCGCTGGAACGCCCAGGCCGGCCACTACGACCTGGTCACCGACCTTGACCTCTGGAACCGTCCGGCGCCGATCGAACGCTTCCTCTCGCAGCTCCATCAGCGTTATGCCCTGCAGGCGATCCTGGCCGGCACGGCCAGCGAAGGCTTCCAGGTCTCCGAGCAGCGCACCAGTCAGGACGGCAGCATTGAGTTGGTTGTCACCCGCTGGCAGGACTGAGCGGCGGCGTGGCATTGGCCATGGACCCCGGTCTGCTCTTTGACGTTGATCCTGATCCGGACCGGCAGCGCAGCGGTCTGGAGCCGCTTCTGGGTGGAGAACTGCGCGAACGTGCCGTCTGGGTTGATGAGGCTGTCTGCATCGGCTGCCGCTATTGCGCCCACGTGGCCTGCAACACCTTTGTGGTCGAGCCCAGCCTGGGACGCTCCCGGGTGATCCGTCAGGACGGCGACAGCCAGGAGCGGATCCAGGAGGCGATCGAGACCTGCCCGGTGGACTGCATTCACTGGGTCGAACCCGAGCAGCTCCCCGACCTGCGCCGTCGGCTGGAGGATCAGGACCTGCTCCCCCTCGGTCTGCCCAACCCCTGTCGGCCGCGCCGGTTGCTGCCTCGGCGATGATCCCCACCCGCCGCTTCGGTCGAACCGGCCTGCCGATGCCCGTGCTCTCCCTGGGGGGGATGCGGTTCCAGCAGAGCTGGAGTGATCTGCCGCCGGCGGAGCTGCGGGATGACTCCCAGAGGCTGGTCGAGGCGGTGCTGCGGGCTGCGCGTGATGCCGGTCTCCACCACGTCGAGACGGCCCGTCACTACGGCACGTCGGAACGGCAGCTGGGTCTGGCCATGGCCCGCTGCCCTGACCCCCGCCGGCTGCTCCAGACCAAGGTGCCCCCCGATGCCGACCCGGCCCGGTTCGAGGCCGACCTGCGGCTGAGCTTCGAGCGGCTGCAGGTGGAGCGCGTCGATCTGGTGGCCGTTCATGGCATCAACCTGCCGGAACATCTCCACCAGACCCTGCGACCGGGGGGCTGCCGTGAGGTGCTGGCCCGCTGGCAACGCCAGGGGCGCGTCGGGCATGTGGGCTTCTCGACCCACGCTCCCCTGCCGCTGATTCTCGAAGCCATCGCCAGCGATGCCTTCGATTACATCAACCTGCACTGGTACTACATCCGCCGCGACAACATGCCGGCCCTGCAGGCGGCGCGGCGGCACGACATGGGGGTGTTCCTGATCAGTCCCACCGACAAGGGAGGACATCTGCACAGCCCCTCACCCCGTCTGCAGGAGCTGTGTGCTCCCCTGCATCCGATCGTCTTCAACGATCTCTTCTGCCTGTCCAACCCTGAAGTGCACACCATCAGCGTCGGTGCCGCGCGCCCCTCCGACCTGGACCTGCACCTGGAGGCCGTGGCGGCGCTGGCCATGGCAGCGACCTTGGTCCCCCCGGTGGATGCCCGCCTGCAGGCCGCCCTCCTGGAGCGCCACGGCGAGGCCTGGCTGACGAGCTGGGCCGAGGGGGTGCCCGGCTGGTCCGAGACCCCTGGCGAGATCAACCTGCCCGTGCTGCTCTGGTTGCACACGCTGCTGGAGGGCTGGGACCTGCAGAGCTTCTGCCGTGCCCGGTACGGCCTGCTCGGTCAGGGGGGGCATTGGTTCCCGGGGCGGAGTGCCGCCGCCTTCGTGGATCCCGGGGGTGGGAATCTCGATCCGGTCAGCGCCGATGACCTGCGTCGGGTGCTGGCCGGCAGTCCCTGGCGGGAGCACATTCCCGCCATCCTGCAGGACCTGCACCATCGCCTGGCCGGTCCGTCGGTGCGCCGCCTCGGCCGTGCCTAGCCGGGACTTTCCCCCAGGGGATGCTTGCCAGGCACGCCGACCGGACGCGGGTAAGCGGCGGGGCAGGGACGCAGGGGAGTGAGGGCGATGACGTGGCGGCGGCCCCGACCACCAGGCAGGTCCAGGACCTTCGGGGGCTCCACCCGCACCTGCAGCGTCGCCGCCGCCCGCTCCAGCGCTTCGCCATCAGCGGCGGTCCACTGGCCCCGGTAGAGCAGCGCCGTGCCATCCGAGGCCAGCAACGGCACCAGGTATTCAGCCACAACGGGAGCTGCGGCCACAGCCCGGGCCACTGCCAGCTGGAACCGCCCTCGGCAGCCCCGGGCCCGGCCCGTCTTCTCGGCCCGCTCACAGCGCAGCTCCACCCGCTCCGCCAGACCCAGGGTCGTGGCCATCGCCCGAACGGCCTCAAGCTTTCGCCCCACCGAATCCACGAGGGTCAGCCGGGCCCTGGGCAGGGCGATGGCGATGGCCAGACCGGGGAAACCGCCTCCGGTGCCCACATCGATCACGGAGAGGGGCGCCGTGGATTCGGCCGCCTCCTGCAGCCACGGGACCACGGGCCAGAGGCTGTCAAACACCTGTCCGATCCAGTAGTCATCCCCCTCCACCAGGCGGGTGAGGTTCAGCCGTCCGTTCCAGAGCCGCAGCTCCTCCTGCAGGTTCTGCAGCTGGGTCAGCTGCTCCTCTGACGGGGACCAACCGAGCGTGGACCAGGGCATGGAGGCAGACAGGTGAGACGGGGCGCCAGGCCGGAGGAATCTTCTTAGGATTGCAGCCGACGGTCAGCGGTCGTGTCTGCCCCCGGGACCACCCACTACCAGCGGTTGGGTCTCCCCACCCTGGCCACGCCGGACGAGATCCGCCAGGCCTTCCGTCGACTCAGCAAGCAGCTGCACCCCGACACGGCGATGCTGCCTCCAGCCGAGGCCCATCGAGCCTTCAGGGATCTGCAGGAGGCCCATACCATCCTCAGCGATCCCGATCGCCGTCGGGCTTATGACCGTCAGCTCGCCATCGCCACGGCACGCCCGGCGCCGGTGACCCTCCCGAGGCCCTCGACACCGCCACAGCCGCAGACCACCTCGCGCCGTCCCCTCTCAGGCGGTGAGTGGTTCGCCCTGGTGCTGCTTGGCGGAGCCCTCGGGTTCTCCCTCGTGCTGGGGGTCGGCCTGGCATGGTGGCGGGGCATGGCGCTGCTGCACGATGCTCCCCTCTCCTGAGACGCCGCTGTATCACCATTCCCTGCCCTCCCTCGAGGACTGGCTGGGGTCCAGCGGCTTCGAGCGTCACCCTGAGGATCTCTCCTGCTGGGAGTTGCGCCGGGATCCCTGGACCGCCCGCCTTGAGCTGCTCAGTGACGGCCTGGTGGTGCACTGGACCACGGCCGCGGGCACCACGACCCGCCAGTTCTCGTATGGACTCAGCCGCGCCGACCTGGAGGCGGCCCTGCAGGCCGGTCCCTAGCCCGGATTCAGCTGGGTGAGACCCTGCTGCAGAGCCGCGTAGCAGCGATCGAGCTCGGCGGCGGTGATGACCAGCGGCGGCATCAGGTACACCACCGAGCCGAGGGGACGCAGGTAGACCCCCTGGGCCAGACAGAGCCGCTGCAGCTCCCGTCCGGCGGGTTGCAGGTAGCCCGACGGGCCCAGCAGATCGAAGGCGGCGATGGTCCCCAGCAGCCGGGGACGTCGCACCAGAGGGTGCCCGGCCAGGATCTGCAGCCGCTGCCGATGCAGTCGCTCCAGGTGACGGGGCCGGTCGGGATCGGCTTCCAGCAGGTCCAGGCTGGCCAGGGCCGCGGCACAGCCCAGGGGATTGGCGGTGAAGCTGTGGCCGTGGAAGAACGTGGAGGCCGGATCAGGACCGCAGAAGCTCTCATGCAGCGCTTCGCTGGCCAGGGTCACGCTCATGGGCAGGAAGCCTCCCGTGAGCCCCTTGGACAGGGCGACCAGGTCGGGGGCCAGGCCGGCGCGGCGGCAGGCGAAGAGTTCCCCCGTGCGGCCGAAGCCTGTGAGCACCTCGTCAGCGATCAGCAGGGCGCCGGCGGCCTGGGTGCGCTCGGCAACGCCCTGCAGGAACGACGGCCGCACCATGGCCATGCCACCTGCTCCCTGCACCAGGGGCTCAAGGATCACGGCCACGGTCGGTGTCTGCAGCAGGACATCCAGGGACTGCAGCGCTGCGGCCTCGCGGGCGTCCACGCCCTCGTCATCCCACCAGGTGGCGGGCCAGGGGGCCCGGGCCACCGGGAAGAGCAGTGGCTCGAACGGAGCATTGAACAGGCCGCGGCTCCCCACGGCCATGGCACCGACGGTGTCACCGTGGTAAGCCCCCTCAAAGGCGATCAGCTGCCGCCGAGCCGGGTCCAGCCGCTGCTGGTGCTGCCAGGCCAGCTTCAGGGCCACTTCCACGGCGGTGGAGCCGTCATCCGAAAAGAACACCCGCGACAGGCCCGGCCAGTGGCCGCAGAGCCGTTCGGCCAGCCGTGCCGCGGGGCCATGGCGGAAGTCGGCGAAGATCACCTGCTCCAGGCAGCGGGCCTGGTTGGCGATGGCGGCCGCGATGGTGGGTTCGCCATGGCCATGCAGCGTTACCCACCAGCTGCTGATGGCGTCGATCAACTGGCGACCGTCCTCCAGCTCCAGCCAGACTCCACAGCCACGGCGCACGGGCAGGGGGGGCGGGCCGTCGCCGGTGCGGCGGAGGGGATGCCAGAGGTGGGGATGCCAGCCGGGGTCTGCCATGGGCTCAGCCCTGGGGGTGGGCCATGGCACCGGCGTCGACGTGCCGGTCGAAGGCATCGGCGGTGATCGCATCAAGGGTGAGAGCGGCCTCTCGCAGGCTCAGGCCATGCTCATGGGCGTGCAGGGCGATCTTGGCTGCGCGGTCGTAGCCGATCACGGGGGCCAGCGCCGTGACCAGCATCAGCGACTGGTCACGCAGGTTCTCCACCCGAGTGTGGTTGAGCTCCATACCGGTCACCAGATGCTCCCGCAGGCTGCGACAGGCATCGGCCAGCAGGCGGCCACTGCGCAGCAGATTGAGCCCCAGCAGCGGTTTGTAGACGTTCATCTGCAGATGACCGGCGCTGCCGCCGATCGCCACAGCCTGGTCCAGGCCCATCACCTGGGCCGTGAGCATCGCCACCGCCTCGCATTGGGTGGGATTGACCTTGCCGGGCATGATCGAACTGCCGGGTTCATTGGCCGGCAGCAGCAGTTCCCCCAGTCCCGCCCGGGGCCCGCAGGCCAGCAGGCGGATGTCGTTGACGATCTTGTGCAGGGCACCGGCGAGCAGGCGCAGCCGGGCCATCTGCTGCACCAGGGCGTCGTGGCTGCCCATCAGCGCGAAGCGGTCGCCGTCGCAGCGCCAGGTGACGCCACTCTCTTCGCTGAGCAGCGTGCAGGCGGTGGCGGCAAACCCCGGCGGCGCCCCCAGCCCTGTGCCCACGGCGGTGCCTCCGAGGGGGAGGCTCCGCAGCTCCTCGAACCCACCCGCGAGCCTGGCGCCAGCCGTGCGCAGCTGGCTGGCCCAGCCCCCCACCTCCTGTCCGAAGGTGAGCGGCACCGCGTCCTGGAGGTGGGTGCGGCCGATCTTGACCACCCCGGCCCAGGCCTTGGCCTTGATATCGAGGGCAGCCACCAGCTCGTCCAGGGCCGGCAGCAGCAGCGCCCGCTGCTGGGCTTCAGCCGCCAGGTGGATGGCGCTGGGGAAGACGTCGTTGGTGCTCTGGCTGCGGTTGACGTGGTCGTTGGGATGCACGCAGGTCCGGTCACCACGCGGGCGTCCGGCCAGTTCGCAGGCCCGGTTGGCGATCACCTCGTTGACGTTCATGTTCGTCTGGGTGCCGCTGCCGCTCTGCCAGCAGGACAGGGGAAATTCGCCGTCATGCCGGCCCTCGGTCACCTCTTCGGCCGCCTGCACGATCCAGCCGCAGCGGTCCGCCTCCAGCTGTCCCAGGGCCAGGTTGGCCCGGGCGGCGGCCCGCTTGATACGGGCGATGGCGTGGATCAGCTCCAGTGGCATCGGATCGTCGCCCAGCCGGAACATCTGCCGGGCCCTCTCCGTCTGGGCTCCCCAGTAACGCTCGGCGGGCACCGCCACCGTGCCGAGGCTGTCGCTGTCGAGGCGGACGGCCGGGTCGGTTGGAGGCAGGCTCATGGGAACGAATCTTTTTCGGATCGGAAGCAATCCTGGCTGGTCGCCAGAAACAGCGATCCTCTCAGTAGCACAGAGGCATCCCCTCGCGTCGCCACCCAGGGAGATGCTGGACCACCTGCTCCCCCCGCTCAACGACCACAACCTTCCCTGGATGGACACGATCCACCCGATCGTCGTTCATTTCGTGATCGCCATGGCGCTGATCAGCGTCGTGTTCGATCTGGTTGGGGTGCTGATGCGGAAGCCCCACCTTTTTGAAGTCAGTTTCTGGAATCTGATCGTGGCCACCGTGGCCATCTTCGTTGCCATCATTTTTGGGCAGGTTGAGGCCGGACTGGCAGCTCCCTACGGGGCCGCCCGCGACATTCTCAACCTGCACAGCACCATCGGCTGGAGCCTGGCCGGGGTGCTGGGTCTGCTCACCGGCTGGCGCTATGTGGTGCGTCAGGGGGATCCCCTCAGCCTGCCCCGCGGCGTGCTGGCCCTGGATGGTGTTCTGGCCTTGCTGGTGGTCACCCAGGTGACCCTCGGCAACCAGCTGATCTGGACCTACGGCCTGCACACCGTCAAGGTCGTCGAGGCGATGCGGGCTGGGGTTCTGTCATGACACCTGCCGCTCCGGCGCCCGCCCTGGAGATCGCTTCCTCCCTCGGGCCCAACGATCTTCCGTACGCTCTGCCGCTGCACCCCAACCTGGTGCACTTCACGATCGGGCTGTTTGCCATTGCCATCGCCTTTGATGTGGCCGGCGCCCTTTACCCCGCCGAGAAGCGGGTGTTCCGCTGGCTGGCCCTGCCCGTGACCCGCCGCGGCTTCCACGACGTCGGCTGGTACAACCTGCTGGCCTGCGCCGTCGTCACGTTCTTCACCGTGGGGGCGGGCTTCTTCGAGATGCTCCTGGCCGATCCGATCCCCGGGGTGCGCAGCACCCTCGGGCTGGGATCCACCGTGACCATGCTCTGGCACGGCGTCGGCGGGGTTCTGCTGCTGCTGATCATTGTCGCCATGACCGTATGGCGCGGTTTCCAGCGTTTTGTCTGGCGCCGCGACTACGGCCGGCAGGTGTCCTGGTCCTACCTGGCGCTGGGGGTGGCCCTGCTGTTGGTGCTCGGTCTCCACGGCACCCTCGGCGCAGAACTGGCGGCGGAGTTCGGGGTGCACATCACCGCTGATCAGATGCTCGCTGCCGGCGTCGATCCCCGCACTGCGCTGCCCTGAGACGACCCATGACTCCGACGCTCCCACGCCCGTCGCGGCCGTCTTCGGCCGGCCTGCTGATGATCGCGGCCGGCCTGGCACTGAATTTGCTGATCAGCCTGGCCATGGCCCGGGCCTCCCATGGCTGGCTGCCGGTGCAGGCCTCCTCCGCGGCCCCCCATGTCGATGGTCTTTTCGCCCTGGAGACGGGCATCGGCACCTTCATCTTCCTGGGCTGTCTCAGCGTCGTCATCTGGACGCTGTTGTTCAACCGTGCCCCCCGCTATGACCTGGTCGACGGTGATCCGATCGAGGGCAACACCCGTCTGGAGATCATCTGGACGGTGTTGCCATTTGTGCTGGTGATGCTGATTGCGGCTCACACGATCAGGGTGAATCACACCCTGGCCACCCTGGGCGGCAAGGAGCGTCTGGCCGAGAACGGTGCCGCGCCGGCCCTGACCACCAGCGACCGGGCCGCCGGCACCACCTTCGGTCCGATTGAGGTGATCGCCCGTCAGTGGTCGTGGGAGTTCGTGTATCCGAATGGTGTGCGCAGCACCGAGTTGCATCTGCCCCTCGATCGTCGGGTCGATCTGCGCCTGACCTCCATGGATGTGCTGCACAGTTTCTATGTGCCTGCCTTCCGTCTCAAGCAGGACATCGTGCCGGGCAGCGTCATCCGCTACGCCCTCACCCCCACCCGGGAGGGACGTTACCGCCTGCGGGACGCCATGTTCAGCGGTGGCTACTTCGCCACCAACCAGACCGATGTGGTGGTGCAGGATCCCGGTGACTTTGATGCCTGGCTGGCCGCGGCGGCCCGCCAGCCCCTGGTCGAGGCCCCGAACCTGGCGGTGGATCTGCACCGGCGACGGCTGGCCGAGGGTGACCACGGCTGGGCGACGGTGCCGCCTGCGCCACCCCCCCGGGTGAATGTCACCACTGCCGTTGATGCTCCCCACGAGGCCTGAGATCATGACCGGTTCCATCCCTTTTGACCCCCGTGTGCTGCGGGCGCCGCACCCTGTCCCCGGCGCCCCTGACAATTGGAAGCGTTTCTTCGGCTTCAACACAGATGCCAAGGTGATCGGCATCCAGTACATGGTGGTGTCTCTGTTCTTCCTGCTGGTGGGCGGCCTGCTGGCGATGATCATGCGGGGTGAGCTGATCACACCGCCATCTGACCTCGTTGATCCCACGGTCTACAACGGCTTGTACACCATGCATGGAACAGTGATGCTGTTCCTGTTTCTGTTCCCCATCCTAAATGGCTTCAACAACCTGTTGATCCCGCCGATGATCGGTGCGCCAGACATGGCCTTCCCGCGTTTAAATGCGGCGGCCTTCTGGCTGGTGCCGGTCTTTGGCGTTCTGCTTATGTCGAGCTTTTTTGTGCCCGGTGGGCCTTCCTCATCGGGGTGGTGGGCCTATCCACCCGTCAGCACCCAGAACCCCTTGGGCCATCTGATCAATGGGCAGTTTCTCTGGATTTTGGCGGTCGCCATTTCCGGGGTGTCTTCGATCATGGGAGCGATCAATTTCACCACCACGATTCTGCGGATGAGGGCACCGGGGATGACATTCTTCCGCATGCCTATTTTCTGCTGGACGGCGGCTGCAGCCCAGACCATCCAGCTGATCGGTCTGCCTTCGTTGACGGGCGGCGCCATCATGCTGCTGTTTGATCTCAGCTTCGGCACCAGCTTCTTCAAGCCCGAGGGTGGCGGCGATCCGATGCTGTATCAGCACTTTTTCTGGTTCTACTCCCACCCGGCGGTCTATGTGATGGTTCTGCCGGTCTTCGGGATCTTCTCCGAGTTGCTGCCTGTCTATGCGCGCAAGCCACTGTTCGGCTACAAGGTTGTGGCTCTGGCGTCATTCGGAATCACCTTCCTGGGCCTGATCGTGTGGGTTCACCACATGTTCTACAGCGGCACCCCCCAGTGGATGCGCAATCTCTTCATGGTCACGACGATGTTGATTGCCGTGCCCACTGGCATCAAGGTGTTCGCCTGGCTGGGGACCCTCTGGCGGGGCAAGCTGCGCCTGACAACGCCGATGCTGTTCTGCCTGGGTGGCATCGTCAATTTCATCTTTGCCGGCATCACCGGGGTCATGTTGGCAACGGTCCCGATCGACATCCATGTAGGCAACACCTACTTTGTGGTCGGTCACTTCCACTACGTGATCTTCTGCACGATCACCTTTGGTGTGTTCGCCGGCGTTTATCACTGGTTCCCCAAGTTCACGGGCCGCATGTTCTATGAGCCCCTTGGACAGCTGCACTTCTGGCTCACATTCATTGGCAGTGCCCTCAACTTTCTGCCGATGCACTGGGCCGGCTTGATGGGCATGCCCCGCCGGGTTGCGTCCTACGACCCTGAATTTGCCCTGTCGAATGTGCTGGCCAGCCTGGGGGCCTTCCTGCTGGGTGTGGCCATCATCCCGTTCCTGCTGAACATGGTCAGCTCCTGGGCGCGGGGGCCGCGGGCGCCAGCGAACCCCTGGAACGCCATTGGTCTTGAGTGGTTGCTGCCTTCGCCTCCACCGGCAGAGAATTTCGAGCACGATGTGCCAACGGTGATCGCCGGTCCTTACGGCTATGGGCTCGGACAACCCCTTGTTGCTGACCAGGACCGTTTCATCGCCCGTTCCGAAGAGGCCTGATCCAATGACCACCGCCAACTCTGCCGCCCCATCTCCTGCTGCCGAGCACTCGCATGGTGGCTACAACCTGACGGGTTTTATTATTTTTCTCTGCTCCGAAAGCATTATTTTCCTGGCGTTTTTCGCCGGGTTCACCGTCCTCAAGCTCAGCTCTCCTGTCTGGTTGCCTGAGGGTGTCGACGGGCTTGAAGTTCGCATGCCACTGATCAACACCATCATTCTGGTCAGCAGCAGCTTTGTGGCCGTCCTCGCTGAAAAAGCCCTGCACCACCGCGCCCTTTGGGCCTTCAGGGGGTGGTGGTTGCTGACCATGATGATGGGTGCCTATTTCGTCTATGGACAGTATGTGGAATGGTCTGAACTGGCCTTTGGCCTGGGCAGCGGTGTGTTCGGGTCCACTTTTTACCTGCTCACGGGATTTCATGGGCTGCATGTGATCACAGGCATCCTGCTCATGGGCCTGATGTTGTTGCGCTCGTTCCGACCTGGAAACTATGACGGCGGCGAGGCTGGTGTGGCTTCAGTCTCTTTGTTCTGGCATTTTGTCGATGTCATCTGGATCATTCTCTTCCTGCTGATCTACATCTGGCAGCGTCACTGACCACGCCTCTATCTAGCCACTTTCTCGATCAACACGACCCAAGCTGAGCGGCGCCATGATCATCGACGACACCTATTACGACGTCATCATCATCGGCAGCGGTGCCGCCGGGGGCACCCTGGCGGGACGGCTGGCCGGCCGCGGTCGTCGGGTGCTGCTGCTGGAGCGTGGCGGTCAGCTCCCCCTGGCTGACCAGAACGTGGCCGACGTGGACCTGTTCCGCAAGGATCGCTACCACCCGGCCAGGGAGACCTGGATGGGCCCGGACGGTGACCCCTTCCCACCCCAGACCATCTACGCGCTGGGGGGCAACACCAAGATCTGGGGCGGCGTGCTTGAGCGCCTGCGGGAAGGAGATCTGCAGGAGCATCCGCTGCAGGAGGGCACCGCCCCCGCCTGGCCCCTGGCGTATCAGGAACTGGCCCCCTGGTATGACCTTGCCGAACGGCTTTACCGGGTGCACGGCGCCGCAGGGGCTGACCCCACCGAGCCTCCCCGCCAGGGGACCTATGACCACGCCCCCCTGCCGATCGAGTCTTTCCTGAACCCGGTTGGCGAAGCCCTCGAACGGGCGGGTTGCCATCCCTACCGTCTGCCGATCAGCTGGTCTGACCAGGCCGAGGATCCCAGTGGGGATGCCGAGGTGTTCGGCGTCACCGCCGCCGTCGCCGATCCGCAGCTGCAACTGCAGACCGAGGCCACTGTCACGCGACTGCATGTGAATCCCGCTGGCACCAGGGTCAGCGCCGTGCAGGCCAACGTCCGGGGACAGGAGTGGCTCTTCCGTGCTGACCAGGTGGTGCTGGCGGCGGGCGCCGTGAACACAGCCGTCCTCCTGCTCCGCTCCGTCAGCGATCGTCATCCCCGTGGCTTGGGCAACGGTTCCGATCTGGTGGGCCGCCATCTGATGCGTCCTCAGCTGACGTCGATCCTTCAGCTCACGTCCGTTGCCAACTCGGGCCGCTATGGACGCAGCTGGGCGGTCAACGACTACTACTGGGGAGACCGCAACGTCAGTTATCCCCTGGGCCAGGTGCGCTCGGCGGGTGGGGTGCTGCAGGACCCCCTCTTCGCCGAGTCACCTCCGGTGCTGTCCTTGGTGACGCGTTTGCTGCCCGGGTTCGGCCTGGACCAGCTGGCCTCCAGGTCACTGGCCTGGTGGGCCAGCACTCCCGTCGCCCCGGACCGCCACAACAAGGTGTGGCTCAACGGCGAGCGTGTGCATGTCAACTATCTGGCGAACAACCGCGAAGCCCATGATCGGCTTGTCTACCGCTGGCTCGACACCCTCAAGGCGGTGGAGGCCGATCCGATGGTGCACGTGCTGCAGGCCGCACCGGTGCATCCGCGCGGTGAGGTCCCGCTGCAGGTGATGGGGTATGCCTGCGGTACATGCCGCATGGGTGAAGATCCCGCCACCTCGGTGGTCGATCGCGATGGTCGTTGCCACGAGATCGAGAACCTTTACGTGGCTGATGCCAGCGTCTTCCCCAGCTGCCCCGCAGTGGGTCCTGGGCTGACCGTGATCGCACTGGCCCTGCGCCTGGCCGACCATCTCGCGGGGTCGGCGCAATGACGGGATTCGATCCGTCCCGCCCCCTGCCGACAGAGCACCCCAGCAGCGAACATGGCCGCATTGCCGAGCGCGACTGCGGGGGTGTGCCCTGGCAGCTGTGGGGCAGCTATCTCTCCGACCGCCAGTGGGGCACCGTGCGGGAGGACTACTCCGCTGACGGCGATGCCTGGACTTCCTTCCCCCACGACCATGCCCGTTCGCGGGCCTATCGCTGGGGTGAAGACGGACTGCTCGGCATCTGCGACAACCAGGGTCGCCTCTGTTTCGGCCTGGCGCTCTGGAACGGGGTGGATCCGATTCTCAAGGAGCGAGCCTTCGGCCTTGGCAATGGCGAGGGAAACCATGGCGAAGATATCAAGGACTACTTCTTTCATCTGCTCAACACTCCGACCCACAGCTTCATGCGCGGGTTGTACAAGTACCCCCAGGGCTGTTTCCCCTATACCGATCTGCTGGAGCAGAACGCGCGCAGAACCCGCCTGGAACCCGAGTACGAACTTGTCGATACCGGCATCTTTGACCAGCATCGCTACTTCGACGTGATGGTCGAGTACGCCAAGGCCGACTGGAACGATCTGCTGATCAGGATCCGGGTCGTCAACCGTGGCCCCGATGCCGCGCCGCTGCATCTTCTCCCCAGCCTTTGGCTGCGAAACACCTGGGCCTGGGGCTATCACGATCCTGACCTGGCCCGCCGGTCGATCCGACTGGAGGGTTCCGGAGTGATCTGTGAGGCCCTGCCCTCCCTGGAGAGCTACCGATTGGTCTGCCGTGAGCAGGGACGCTGGCTGTTCACCGAAAACGAAACCAACAGCGAGCGTCTCTATGGCATCGCCAATGGCAGCCCCTGGCAGAGAGACGCGTTTCACCGGTTGCTCATCGATGGCGAGGAAACCGCGGTCAATCCCGCTGGTGAGGGCACCCGAACCGCCCTCTGGCTGCAACGGACCCTGGCTGCCGGGGAGGAGTGGGTCGTGGATCTGCGCCTGGCCTCCCGCCTCCCCGATGATCCCTTTGATCAGACTTTCGCCGCAGGTCTGGTCGCCAGGGAACAGGAGGCGCTGCAGTACTTCGGACTGATTGGCCAGGGCTTGCCGGAGCACGATGCCCACATCTTCCGATCGGCTGCCAGTGGTCTGCTCTGGTGCAAGAAGCACTACCACTGGAGTGTGATCCGCTGGTTGAGCGGTGATCCCGGTCATCCTCCCCCACCGGGTGAGCGTTGGCAGACTCAGAACGCCTACTGGAAGCGTCTGTATGCCGACCATGTCATCGCCATGCCCGACAGCTGGGAGTACCCCTATTTCTGCCAGTGGGACCTGATGTTCCATGCGGTGGCGTTCGCCGAGGTGGATCCCGCCATGGCCAAGGAGCAGTGCATGTTGCTGCGCTCCCCCCGGTTCACAGCCCCCAATGCCCAGACGCCAGCCTATGAATGGGCCCTCTCGGATCCCAATCCACCCCTCGGCGCCTGGGCCGCCCTGCGGATCTTCCAGATCGAGCGACGCTCTTGCCAGCACGGTGACTTCACGTTCCTTCGCGCCGCCCTGCGCAAGCTGATCCTCGAATATGGCTGGTGGGCCAACCGCAACGATCGTTCGGGTGACAACGTCTTTGAGGGTGGCTTTCTGGGCCTGGACAATATTGCGGTTTTTGACCGCCGCTTCCCGCTGTCTGACGGAAGTGTCATCGAACAGTGTGACGGCACGGCCTGGATGGCAATGCTGAGCCTGAATCTGTTGCAGATTGCCGTGGAACTAAGCGTTCAGGAGGCGGAGTATGCCGATCTCTGTGAGCGATTTGTTTTCGACTTTGTTCAGTTGGCAGTCACGCTCAATACCGTTGTGAGCAGTCAGCGCACTTACCTGAACTGGGATGAGCAGGATGGGTTCTACTATGATGTGATCAAGCGTCCTGATGGCAGCTGGGACTATCTGAGGACCCGCTCTGTCTCCGGGTTGGTGCCTTTGCTGGCTGTGGCCAGCTTTGATGTCGAGACGGTGATGCGTCTGCCGTCGCTGGATGTTCGCAAGACGATGGCCTGGTACTTCCGGGAGCGCATCTCGCCAACCTGGATGGCAGGAAACATCGGCCTCTGGAATGAGGACCGGCTGTTGCTGTCTCTTGTGCCCCGTGATCGCCTGGAGAGGATCTGCCGTTACTTGTTTGATGAGCGCGAGTTCCTGTCTCCCTATGGCATTCGATCCCTGTCCCGCGTCTACGAGGATCAGCCTTATAGCTTCACGGAAGGGATGGATTCCCAGACCCTCGCCTACACTCCCGCGGACAGCCCTGTAGCGATGTTCGGGGGCAACTCAAACTGGCGTGGTCCGGTGTGGATGCCAATCAACTATCTGCTGATTGAAGCTCTGCAGAAGTTTGGCCATTATTACGGTGATTCTCTCAAGGTCGAGGTGCCGACCGGATCTGGGCGCTGGCTCAATCTGTGGGAAGCCTCTCTCGAATTAGAAGGTCGGCTGGTGTCGCTGTTCCGCCGTGATGAAAGCGGCCGTCGCCCCTTCCTGGGGGCAGTGGACCTGTTTCAGCAGGACCCGCACTGGCGGGATCTGCTGCTCTTCAACGAGTATTTCAACGGCAATGATGGTGCCGGAGTCGGCGCCAGCCATCAGACTGGCTGGACTGCCATGGTCCTGAAGATGATCACACAACTCAACCGCTATCCCACTCCCTGAGGACATTGCTGTCATGGACAACCATTACGAGGTCGTGATCATCGGCAGTGGTGCCGGCGGTGGCACCCTGGCCCGCTCTCTGGTGGAGGCTGGCGTGAAGGTTCTGGTGCTGGAGCGAGGTGACTGGCTGCCGCGCGAACCCCAGAACTGGGATCCGGTCGAGGTCTTCCAGAAGGAGCGTTATGTCTCCGCAGATGTCTGGTTCGACGGTCAGGGACGCCCGTTTCAGCCCGGCAGCCATTACGTCGTCGGGGGTGCCACCAAGATGTATGGCGCAGCCCACTTTCGTCTGCGTGAGCGCGATTTTGAGGCGGTGGCCCATGTCGATGGCATCTCGCCGGCCTGGCCGATCCGCTATGCGGACCTGGAGCCTTATTACGCCCGTGCCGAGAGTTGGTATCACGTGCATGGCCTGGCCGGCGAGGATCCGATCGAGCCGTTCCGCAGTTCACCGTTCCCCTACCCGCCCATCGCCCATGAGCCGCGAATCCAGCGGCTGGCCGATGACCTCCGGGCCGCAGGGTTGCGTCCCTTCCATGCGCCCACCGGAGTGAATCTCACAGAGGCGGATCCTGCGTTCAGTGCCTGTCTCAAGTGCAATCGCTGCGACGGATATCCCTGTCTTGTCCATGCCAAAGGGGATGCCGAGGTGATGGGAATCCGTCCGGCCCTTGCGCGCCCTGACTCATCCCTCACCCTGCTGACCCGCGCCGAAGCACGCCGTCTGGAGACCGATCCCGGTGGTGGTTCTGTCACCAGCGTTGTGGTGCTGCGCGATGGTGAGGAGTTGCGTTTCAGTGGTGATCTGGTGGTGGTCAGCTGTGGTGCCGCCAACACAGCCCGGCTTCTGCTGATGTCTGCCAATGACCGCCATCCCCGCGGGCTGGCCAACAGCTCTGACCAGGTTGGTCGCAATTACATGTATCACCAATGCCAGGCTTTGGTGGCCCTGGCCCATGAACCTAACGCCACCCTCTTTCAGAAGACCCTGGCCATCAACGACTGGTATTTCGGAGATGACGCCTTCCCCTTCCCCATGGGGCAGATCCAGATGACAGGCAAGACCAATGGGGCGATGATGAAGGGATACAAGCCTCTGCTCACGGCCCTGGCTCCTGGCTGGAGCATGGACCGCATCGCGGAACACGCCCTGGATTTCTGGCTGCAGACCGAAGATCTCCCCATGGCTGACAACCGCGTGACCGTCACGGCCGAAGGTCAGATCACCCTGAGATACACCCCCACCAACGTGGCTGCCTCCAGGGAGCTGCGTTCGAGGCTTGAAGGGTTGCTTGATCGTCTTTACCTACAGCAGCATCTGGCTGAAAGGCAGGTTTATTTCGGATCTCCCATGGGTCTTGCCGCCGTGGCCCACCAGGCCGGCACCTGTCGCTTCGGTGAGGACCCCTCGAGTTCGGTCCTTGACCTGATGTGCAAGGCCCACGACCTTGACAATCTCTACGTTGTCGACACCAGTTTCTTCCCCAGTATCGGTGCTGTGAACCCATCACTCACCGCCATTGCCAATGCCCTGCGGGTCGGCGATCACATGCTGGAGCGTCTCGGGCGCGGTTGAGCGATTGCTGTGGGCCTGGTACGCCGCCTTGGCTACAACGGGGGAGTTCCTAGAGGGCCCTGTCCATGTCCGTTGCTTCACTTGAGGCTTTCTGCGCCATCGTCTCGTCCGATGGAGCACTGCGCAGCCAGGTTCACACCGCTGCCGGTGTTGATGACATCGTGGCCTTGGCCGCCAAGCACGGGCATGACCTGGACAAGACGGTGCTGCTGCGGGAGCATGCCCGGGCCATCAGCACAGCCTCCGACAATGTCCTGCGGGGTATCAACAGCTGGGGTGATGCCCTGATGCATGCCTTTGGGGCAGAGCAGGCATCAACTGAGGTCTGATCCTGCCAGATTGACGAGATCGGCGATCAGCAGATTGTCGAGGGAGAAAAAGCCGCCACCGCAACCGATCAACACCAGGCATATCACCACATACATGGCGGCCTTTTCCCAGCTCGGCGGTTCACCCACTCCCATCGGACCGGCGTAATCACCTTCGGGAATCTGATACGGATCAGGGGCGATGAAGGGAAAGCCAGAACGGATCTCGAGCACCATCGCGTAGGCCATCGACACAAGGATTGCCAGGGCGGCCAGGGGCGTCAGCAGGCCGGGCAGCAGGGCGATGCCGGCCCCGAACATCGAGGCGGCAGAAAGGAAACAGAGCCATTTCGGTGTTTTGAGCGCCTGGGCCCAGGTGGCGAGATTGCGCAGCTTGGGCCAACCGTGGCGGATGAAGCACACGCCCATGAACAGCCGCAGCACCAGCAGTGCGGATTGGGCTGCCGTCGAGGGCGCGGCCGGCACCAGCAGTTCGATCACGGTGATGTCCATCGGGCTCAACCGGATGTGCCCCTGAACCGTAGTCAGTGGCTCTGGCTCTGGCCACGCCGCCGTCTGTCAACGCACCACCAGCTGAAGCCGGTGACCGTCGGGATCGCTCACCTGGAGGCCGGCCTGAAAACCCAGCGCCTGGGCTTCCTCGGGGGCCAGGATCACCACCCCAGGGCTGAGCAGCCGACCCTTGTGCTCTTCAAGACCTGCGGCGATGGCCTCCAGCTGACGTGGGTCGTCACCCACCATCAGGCGCAGTTGGCCGTGGGCCCGGTCCTGGGGCCCCAGATCGGCGGGGATCGGCCGCCCCCCCTCGGGGGTGCGGTAGTCAAGACACTCAATGCCGGCGCCGCTGGGGCAGCGGTGGCTCGTGATGCGCACCCGGGTGCTGGCCAGCCCATCGAGGCCGTCCTGCTCTGGCCCTTCATTGATGCCATCGCCGCCCAGGCGCAGACCGAGCAGGTCGTTGTAGAACCGGCAGCTCTGGTCGGTGTCGCTGATGCCGATGGCGCTGTGGTCGATCCCCAGGAACAGGCCACCCCGATTCAAGCTGCAGGCGTTGTCAGGGCTGTGCCAGCGCGCCTCGCCCTTGTCTGCCGGGAACTGCAGCAGTTCCAGGCAGTGGCCTTCAGGGCTGTGCAGCTTGAAGGCCTGAATGCCGGCAGCGGCGCTGTTCCAGTCGGGCAGGCGCTGGGGGGCTGACGAGATGCCCTGAAGCCTGCCGGCGCTGATGGCCTGGCGCAGTGGCCCGCTGACCTGCTCAAGATCCCTCACAACGATGCAGATGTGCTGGAACCACAGGTCGTTGGTGCGGCTGTTGGCGGGAAAGGGGCGGCCGGCCCGCTGGCCGTGACCCGGCGCCAGGACCTCCAGCAGCTCCAGGCGTTCGCAACCGAGGGCCAGTTGCTCCAGCCTCAGCTGGGCTCCAGGCAGGCCGATCAGCTCGGCGTAGCCCGCACCGGGATTGATCGCGTCGAGCCGCCGGAAGCCCAGCTGGGTGCAGAAGAAGGCGGCAGTGGCCTCGGCATCGGCGCAACTGAAACCCACGGCCTCGAGGTGGGGCCAGGGCGCCAGGGCGGCGGCCCCGGCGGCGGCGATCCGGCCGTCCCGCTGGGGGGTCATCCCCGACACCCCCAGACCGCCCAGCAGCTCGCCGCCCCAGCGCAGGGCCAGGCCGCCGCCCATGGCCGCGGCCGGCTGGCCGAGTGCCGGGGCCAGCTGCAGCAGGGCCTGCCGGTCGCCGTTGATGGCTGCTTCCAATCCGGCGGTGTCACTGCCGCTCAGGGCCGCCATGCGGGCCTTGGCGATCGCCACCTCGGCGGCGGCGGCACTGGCGCCATCGAGGCGTCGGAAGGCGATCAGCCGGCCGCCGGCATCCACCACAGCCGCGGCCACCCGGGAATCGTCCCGGCGGGCTTCGGCCAGGGCCGTCTCGAGCAGCCGTTCGGCATCGTTCAGGTCCATGGCGAAGGTGGGCCGCATGGTCTTCAGCCCCACACGATCTTCATCAGCCAGAGGTGCCCCTCCAGGACAACGCCGGCGGCGGAGGCCTCCAGCTCAGCTTCTGAGAGCCGCAGGGTTGCCTCGGCCTGGTGCCTGACCAGGTCGACGCCGCTGAAGCGGTAGCCGTACAGACTTCCTAGGGCGGCGATGGCATTGAGATCAGCACAGTCGATCAGCTGCTGCAGCAGGGCCGGGTCGCCCTTGGCCTGCCTCAGAAAGGTCTCGAGTTCGGGGTTGGCCATGGCGTGAGAGGGCTGGGGAGGGGGCCGGGATGGTCGGCGGGACAGTCACGGGGTGGTGGCCCCGCGGGTGTTGGTGAACAGTGCGTACAGCGCCGTTGAGGCGCACAGAAACAGACGGCAGTGGTGACGGTCGCCGAAGCAGAGGTTGCTGACCCGCTGCGGCACCAGCACCTTGCCCAGCAGCACCCCGTCGGGGCTGACCACGTGCACGCCGTCGGCGGCGCCGCACCACAGGTTGCCGTGCTCGTCGACGCGGAAGCCATCGGCCCAGCCCGGATGGATCGTGTGGAAGATCTCGCCGCCGCTGAGGCTGCGTCCGTCGCCGTTCACCCGGAAGCGGCGGATGTGCTGCACCGGTTCGCGGGCCCCCGGAGCTCCCGACTCGGCCGCGTAGAGCCAGTGCTCGTCGGGGGAGAAGGCCAGGCCGTTGGGGCCGTCGAAATCCGTGGCCACGGCGTGGGGGGTGCCGCCGTCGGGTTCGAGCCGGTAGAGGGCCGGCGGCTGTTCGGAGTGTTGGCGACCACCCTCGTAGTCATTGAGCAGACCGTAGAGGGGATCGCTGAACCAGATCGAACCGTCGCGCTTCACCACCACGTCGTTGGGGGCATTGAGGCGATGGCCGCGGGCGTCGCTCGCCAGCACCGTGGTGAGGCCGTCGTGCTCGCGGCGGCTGAGGCTTCGGCTCTGGTGATGGCACTGGATCAGCCGACCCTGGCGGTCGCGGGTCTGGCCGTTGGCGAAGCCGCTGGGGTCGAGAAAGGGGGTGACGCCGTGCCGTTCGCTCCAGCGCAGGGTGCGGTTGCTGGGAATGTCGTTGAACAGCAGACACTGGTGGTCGCCGAACCAGACCGGCCCTTCAAGCCAGCGGAAGCCATCGGCGAGCCGCTCAAGCCGGGCGTTGAACAGCACCAGTTCATCGAAGCGTGGGTCGAGCCGTTCGATGCCGGCGCCAGGGTCTCCCATGGCGATCGTCATGCAGCAGGTGGGGTCGGCAGGGGCACGTCGGTGTCGAACTGGACCAGAAGCAGCACCGCCGGCTGGTCGCCGACGGTCCAGGAGCGGTGGCCGCGGCGACCGTTGTGCTCGCGGGTGCCCTGGTCGGCCCCGAACGACACCTCGCCGACGCTCATCTCGACCCGCCGGCCATCCATGGTCTCGACACCCCAGGCCCCACTGAGCGGCACGATCCATTGGGGGGCGGGGTTTTCGTGCCAGTCCCCCTGCCAGCCGGGCGGCAGCACGGTGAACAGAATTGTCATGCTGCCCTGCCGGCGCGGCCCGATCCACTGGGCGGCGGCGCCTGCACTGATGGCGTTGAGGTGGAAGCCGTCGACCGTGCCCCGGCCCTGGCGGCTGATGCCGTCGGCGTCGGTCCACACATGCCAGTAGGGGACGGAGGGGCCTGGGGTGGGTTCCATGGGCCGGGTCGGGTCGAGCCTTGGACTCAGGCTAGACATGCTGCTCCGGGGTGGGACAGCACCGCTGCTGTGGACATCGGCGCCGCGGATTGCCATCACTGAAGTGGACCCTTCCCCACGGCCATGACCGTCTCCAGCGCCAGTCCCGCCAGCAGCAGTAACCCCTACGCCCAGGAGTTGATGTCGACCCTGCTCCAGGGCAAGGTGATCATCGTCACCGGTGGGAACAGCGGCATCGGCAAGGCCATCGTTGAAACCGTCGCCCGTCTCGGTGCCCGGGTGGTGATCGACTACCGCTCTCATCCTGAGGCCACCGAGGCGATCGAGGAGGAGATCGGCCAGTTGGGCGGCACCTGCTGCGGGGTGCAGGCCGACGTGGCGAAGCTCGACGATCTGCAGCGGCTGATCCAGGAGGCGGTGAACCGCTACGGCCGTCTCGATGTGATGGTGAACAACGCCGGCATCGAGACCCGCACCTCGATTCTCGACACCACCCCCGAGGATTTCGACAAGGTGCTGAATGTCAACCTGCGCGGTGTGTTCTTTGCCACCCAGTACGCCGCCCGCCAGATGATCGCCCAGGGCGGCGGCGGTCGCATCATCAACATCTCGTCGGTCCATGAAGACTGGCCCATGCCCAATAACACCCCCTACTGCGTCGCCAAGGGGGGCGTGCGCATGCTGACCCGCACCGCCGGTGTCGAGCTGGCTGGCCAGGGGGTGTCGATCGTCAACGTTGGACCGGGCGCGGTGGCAACGCCGATCAATGACTCGACGATGAACGATCCTTCGCTCCTGGCGAAGCTGAATGCCGCCATTCCCATGGGCCGCATGGCCCAGCCGGACGAGATCGCGAGGGTGGTCGCATTTCTGGCCAGCGATGCCGCCAGCTACATCACCGCCACAAGCATTTTCGCCGACGGAGGCATCATGCAGAGCAGCCCGGGGCTCTGACCCGGGGCCAGACGGCATCGAAGGCTGCGGGGCCAGGGTCGGCCAGGGGTGGCAGCTCGACCAGCACCGGCACCCTGCCGATGCGCTCGAGGCTGCTGCGGTTGGCGGCATGGGGCTCGCCATTGAGCACAAGTCCCAGCAGCGGAATCCCCCGGCGTTCCAGGGCCTCAAGCGACAACAGCGTGTGATTCAGGGTGCCGAGGCCACTGCGGGCCACCAGCACAACGGGCAGCTGCCAGTGGCTGATCATCGTGATCTGAAGCAGATCGTCGCGCAGGGGCACGAGCAGACCGCCGGCACATTCGACCACCAGTGGGCCGGTCACGGCCGGCAGCTGCAGTCGTTCTTCCCCCACGCTCAGGCCCTCTGCGGCGGCGGCCTGGTTGGGGGAGGCCGGCGCCGACAGCCTGTAGGCCTCGGGCATGATCCGCTCGGTGGCCTCCGCTGGGGTCAGTCCCGCCAGCTCGGCCACCCGGCCGCTGTCACCCCCAACCGCCAGGTCGCCGCACTGCACCGGTTTCCAGTACCGGGCGTTGAGGCCCCGCACCAGCAGGGCGCTGACGACGGTTTTGCCGACGTCGGTGTCGGTGCCGGCCACCACCAGCTGCTCTGGCCAGCCCGTTGCACCGGTCATGGCCGTCGCGCCAGCAGCAGGCGCAGCTCCCAGGTCAGCAGCGTCTGCCCGCGGCCGTCGGCAGGCCAGTGGCGCAGCAGCCGTCGCATCGATCCGGCCCTGAGGCGCCCGGAGGCCTGGCCCTGCACCCCCAGCTGCCGAAGCTCGCGCAGGAAGGCCAGCGGGCTCGGATAGCCGACGGTGAAGCGCAGCCTGCGGTCGAGGGTGGGCCGCACGGTGGCTTCGACGGCCATGCGGAGGGCATCGCCATCCGGCAGGGCCAGGGCGGTGCAGGCCACGCCCGCCCGGCGGGCCGCCTGGCGCCAACCGTCGAAGCTGCCCGCCACCGGCACCGCCAGGGCCAGCCAGCCGCCGGGAGTCAGATTGGCGAGCCAGTGCTGCAGTTGGGCAACGGGATCGGACAGCCAGTGCAACGCGAAGCTGCTCATCAAGAGGGCCGCACCCTTCGCCTGGGGGGGCAGACCCTGGTCCAGGTCCCACAGCAGCTGCCGATCGGTCGGTGCCGCTGCCAGTTGCAGCAGCGGGGCGCAGTCGTCCACCAGCCACGGATCAAGGTCGGGGCGCTGGCGCCGCAAGGCTTTGGCCAGGGTGCCAGGGCCGGCACCGAGGTCGAGCACCGGGCCGGGGGGCAGGGGCAGGTTGCGGCAGTGGTGGGCCAGCCGCCAGGCCAGCGATTGCTGCAGCCGGGCACGGGTCGCATAGCAGGCGGCGGCACGCCCGAATGCGTTGCGGCGGTCGATGCTGCTGCTGGTCATGGCGACGCCTCCAGGTTGTCGAGCCAGCCCAGCACCTGTTGGGTCAGTCCCGGCAGCAGCAGTCCGTGGCCGACACCCACCAGGCTGAGCACCTGCGCCTGCGGCAGCCGCTGACGCAGGTCGTCGCGGCTGACGCGATGCACGATGGCGTCGTCGGCGCCTTCGACCAGCAAGACCGGGGCAGCGGTCGGAAAGCCCTCAGGGAGGTTGTCGCAGCGGCCCAGAAGATCGAGGTCGCGCCGCAGGCGATCGACACCCGCCGGTGGCACCGGCCCGTCTTCGACCCCGGCGGGCAGGTGCTCCACAGGTTGGGGGTCGGCCACCCGCTGGCGGAATTCCTGGAAGAGACCCCCCACATCGCCAGCCGCGAGGCGCTCATCCATGGCCCGCAGGGCCTGGCGCAGGGAGCGGCCGGCGTCCCCTGGCGGCACGAAGCGGGCGAAGCTGGCCAGCAGCACAACGGCATCGGCCCTGGCCAGCACCGTCGCCGGCACCAGGTGAAGACCCAGGGAATTGACGACGAGGGCCCGGCGGCCTTGGCCATCCCAGCCGGGGCTGGCGGCCGGGAACCGGCCATAACCGCGGTCGAACCGGCCCAGATCCCAGCGGCGCTCGGCGCAGGCCGGGGCGAACCCGTCCCAGCAACGGTGGTCGCTGCCCCAGCCATGGGCAGCCAGCAGTTGCCAGGTGCCGGTCTCGGCCAAGGTGGACGGTCTCTGTGCAGACGCCATACTCATCTAAACCGACCCGGGGGCGTTGCGGCCCAGGGCGGCCCGCAGCAACGGCAGGGTGCCGGCGGGCAGATCGTGGCGCAGCACCAGCCGCAGCCGGGAGCCGCCGGGCGGAACCGTCGGTGGACGGATCGCCACCGTGAACAGGCCGGCTGTCTCCAGCTGCTGCTGCAGGGCCAGAGCGGACCCGTCGTCCCCCAGCAGCAACGGCAGGATCGGTCCCTCCCCCGGCGGCCGCGGCCAGCCATCGGCCCCCAGGGCCAGGCGCCAGCGGAGGGCACGGGCCAGCAGTTGCTGGCGCCGCTCCGCGGCCCCGGCCCCGTCAAGCAGGGCCAGGGCCGCGAGGGCCCCGGCGGCCAGGGGTGGCGCCAGGGCAGTGGTGTAGCGAAAAGCGCCGCTCGACTGCAGCAGCCAGTCGCCCAGCAGCCTGTCGGCTGCCACGAAGGCCCCGCCGCTGCCGAAGGCCTTGCCGAAGGTGCCGCTCACCAGGGCCACCCCTTCGATTCCATGGGCCAGGCCTCGGCCGTCGGGGCCTAGCAGGCCGAGGGCGTGGGCTTCGTCAACCAGCAGCGCGGCGCCGTGCTGATGACAGAGCGACGCCATGGCAGCCACCGGCGCCGTGGTGCCCTCCATGCTGTAGAGGCTTTCGCAGAGCACCAGCAGCCGCTGGCCTGGGCGGTCAGCCCGGGCGGCCGAGAGGCGTCTGTCCAGGTCGCCGAGGTTATTGTGGCGGAAACGCTGCAATCGGGCACCGCTGGCCCGCACCCCCACCAGCAGCGAATGGTGGATCAGCCGGTCGGCCAGCACGAGGCTGTGGCGGTCGGCCAGGGCGCCGACGGCGGCCAGGTTCGCCTGGAAGCCGCTGGGGAACAACAGCACCGTCTCCCGTCCCAGCCAGGTGGCCAGGGCCTGCTCAAGCTGCTGGTGCACGGGCCGGCCGCCGCTCACCAGGCGTGAGGCGCCGGCCCCAAGACCGCTGGCGGCCAGTTCGGCCGCGGCGGCGGCCAGAACGGCGGGATGACGGCTCAAGCCCAGGTAGTCA
This sequence comes from Prochlorococcaceae cyanobacterium, assembly GCA_049317465.1. Lineage (GTDB taxonomy): Bacteria > Cyanobacteriota > Cyanobacteriia > PCC-6307 > Cyanobiaceae > CAIQIA01. The sequence goes on from JBMOIF010000007.1 coordinate 50,072, forward strand.
TTGCTGGCCAGGTCGAGCAGCGCCGGTCCGTCGGCTGTGGCCAGCTGAGCGGTGGCCGCGGGGGTGAGGTGGCGCAGCCGGCGTCGCCGCTCAGCTGGCACCGTGGAGAGAGCGCCCTGCAGCCAGCCGCGCCAGTCGCCGGCGGGGGGGGATCCGTCCACGGAACAGCGCGGGTGGGGAGGATGAACACATCGTGCAGCCCCGACGGCCCATAGGATGTCCGGATGACCCCTGCCGCCAGCAGCCGGCCCGATCTGGCGGCGCTCTTTCCGTTCAGCCTCGATGGCTTCCAGCTTGAGGCCATCGATGCCCTTGACCAGGGACATTCGGTTGTTGTGAGCGCCCCCACCGGGTCGGGCAAGACCCTGGTGGGCGAATACGCCATCCACCGTGCCCTTGCCCACGGACGGCGCGTGTTCTACACCACCCCGCTCAAGGCCCTCTCGAACCAGAAGCTGCGGGATTTTCGTGAGCAGTTCGGTGCCGACCGGGTCGGCCTGATGACGGGCGACATCACCGCCAACCGTGAGGCGGCGGTCGTGGTGATGACGACTGAGATCTTCCGCAACATGCTGTACGCGGAGATCGATCACCCCGATGACGATCCCCTCGCCGATGTCGAGACCGTGGTGCTCGACGAATGCCACTACATGAACGACTCCCAGCGCGGGACCGTCTGGGAGGAGTCGATCATCCACTGCCCGTCGATGATCCAGCTTGTGGCTCTCTCGGCCACCGTCGCCAATGCCGGGCAGCTCACCGACTGGATCGAGCAGGTGCACGGCCCCACCCGCCTCGTGCTCAGCGACCACCGGCCCGTGCCGCTGGCGTTCAGCTTCTGCAGCGCCAAGGGACTGCATCCGCTGCTCAATGAGGCCGGCACGGGACTCCATCCCAATGCCAAGGTCTGGCGGCCCCCCAAATCCACCCGGCGCAAAGGCGATCGCAGCCCCCGGCCGCCCCAGCCCGAGGCGCCGCCCATGGGCTTCGTCGTCAATCAGCTGGCCGAGCGCGACATGCTGCCGGCCATCTATTTCATCTTCAGCCGCCGAGGCTGCGACAAGGGCGTGCGTGACCTCGGCAATGCCTCCCTGGTCTCGCCGGCTGAGCAGGCGCGGCTGCGGGAGCGCGTCGATGCCTTCGTGGCGTCCAGCCCGGAGGCGGTGCGTGAGGGCCATCTGGAGCCGTTGCTGCGCGGTGTCGCCGCCCACCACGCCGGTGTGCTGCCGGCCTGGAAGGAATTGATCGAAGAGCTGTTCCAGCAGGGGCTGATCAAGGTGGTGTTCGCCACCGAGACCCTTGCGGCCGGCATCAACATGCCCGCCCGCACCACCGTCATCTCGGCGCTGTCCAAGCGCACCGAAAGCGGCCACCGCGGACTGATGGCCAGCGAGTTCCTGCAGATGGCCGGTCGGGCCGGCCGCCGTGGTCTCGACACCCAGGGTTACGTCGTCACGGTTCAGAGCCGCTTCGAAGGGGTCCGCGAAGCCGGTCAGCTGGCCCTGGCCCCTGCGGATCCCCTGGTCAGCCAGTTCACGCCCAGCTACGGCATGGTGCTCAACCTGCTGCAGCGCTACGACCTGGCCAAGGCCCGCGAACTGGTCGAGCGCAGCTTTGGGCGTTACCTCGCCACCCTTGATCTGGCCGATGACCAGGCCCGCATCGCGGAACTGCGCCAGCAGCTGGAACTGCTCGGTGAAACCGCCACCGACGTGCCCTGGGAAGCCTTCGAGGCCTACGAAAAGCAGCGCGGCCGCCTGCGCGAGGAGCGGCGTCTGCTGCGCATTCTGCAGCAGCAGGCCGAGGAGACCCTGGCCCATGAGCTCACCCTGGCGCTGCAGTTCGCCAGTCCCGGCACGCTGGTGAGCCTCAAGGCGCCGGCCCTGCGCGGTCGCGTCTGCCCCGCCGTGATCGTCGACAAGATCGAAGGCCCCGGTCAGTTTCCGCTGCTGCTCTGTCTCACCGACGAGAACCTCTGGGTGTTGCTGCCCTGTCGTTCGGTGGTGAGCCTCCACGCCGAACTCAGTTGTCTGCAGGTGCGCGGGTTCGACGTGCCTGACCTCAGCCATGCCGGTGAACACCGCCACGGTGATCAGCACACCGCCGGCCTGGCCCTGGCGGTGGGTTCCCTGGCCCGTCGCCACGACATGCACACCCCCCAGTACGACCTGGCCGGAGAGGTGCAGCAGCAGGCACGGCTGGTGCAGGAGCTGGAGGCCGAACTGGAGGCCGATCCCGCCCACCGCTGGGGGGACCGACGCCAGCTGAAGAAGCAGCGCCGGCGGATGGAGGAGCTCGAGGAGGAGATTGCCGAACGTCAGCGGCTGCTGCACCACCGGGCCAACCGCCACTGGCAGACCTTCCTGAGCCTGATCGAGATCCTGCGCCATTTCGGCTGCCTCGATGACCTTGAACCCACCGAGATCGGCCGCACCGTGGCGGCCCTCAGGGGCGACAACGAACTCTGGCTGGGCCTGGTGCTGATGAGCGGCCACTGCGACGAGCTCAGCCCCGCCGACCTGGCGGCGGTGCTCGAGGCGGTCTCGACCGAGGTGAGCCGCCCCGACCTCTGGACCGCCTACCCGCCACCACCCGCTGCGGAGGAGGCTCTGCATGATCTGCGGGGGCTGCGCCGTGAACTGGTGCGGCTGCAGGAACGCCACGATGTGGTGGTGCCTGTGTGGTGGGAACCCGACCTGATGGGACTGGTCAAGGCCTGGGCCGATGGCACCAGCTGGACCGACCTGATCGCTGCCACCTCCCTCGATGAAGGCGATGTGGTGCGGTTGCTGCGGCGCACGGTCGACCTGCTGGCGCAGCTGCCCTACTGCCCCGCCGTCAGCGATGAACTGCGGGGCAAGGCCCGCCGAGCGCTTCAGGCCATCAACCGCTTCCCCGTCAAGGAGGAAATCGTCGGCGCCGAACCCGAAGGTCTCAACCCCGCCACCCAGCGGGTGCCGTTGGAGGGGTGACCCCGGCGATGGCGCCGGGGTCACCCACGTTTCAGATCCCCAGCCGTCCGTAGATCACGTCCAGGTGCTCC
>JBMOIF010000008.1:0-52684 GCA_049317465.1 Prochlorococcaceae cyanobacterium
AGAGCACTACCTTGACACGGTAGGAGTCACTGGTTCGATTCCAGTATCGCCCATTTATTTTCTGCGTCTCCATGCCACAGGCGGTCGTGGTCTTCGGTCTTGGTCGCTCCGGACAGGGAGCGGCCCGACTGCTCCTCGCCCGTGGTGAACAGGTTCGTCTGCTCGACAGCGCCACGGGTCCGGATCTGCAGCGACGGGCCGATCTGCTGGCCGCCGAAGGGATCACGGTCGAGCTGGGATGCCCCCTGGAGCTGGCCTCATTCGTGACCGACGGGACCCTGCCGGCGCGGGTGGTGGTGAGCCCCGGCATTCCCTTCGACCACCCGACCCTCGAGCAGCTGCGCGACCGGGGTGTGGCGGTGGCCGGGGAGATGGAGCTGGCCTGGGAGGCATTGCAGCCCTCCCGCTGGATTGGCATCACCGGCACCAACGGCAAGACCACCGTGACGTCGCTGGTGGGCCACCTGCTGCAGCAGGCCGGCCTGGATGCGCCCACCTGCGGCAACATCGGCACCTCGGCGGCCGAGCTGGCCCTGGCATGCCTGGAGGGACGCCATCCCGACTGGCTGGTGGCCGAGCTGAGCAGCTTTCAGATCGAAGCCGCACCGTCGGTGGCCCCGGCCATCGGGGTCTGGACCACCCTCACGCCAGACCACCTCGACCGCCACGGCACCGTGGAGCGCTACCGCGCCATCAAAGCCTCGCTGCTGCGCCAGTGCGGTCGACAGGTGCTCAACGGGGATGACCCCGACCTGCGGGCCCACGCCGCCGACTGGGCCAGCGCCGACTGGGTCGTGAACGGCCCCCGTCGGGATCTGGGCACCACTCCGGCAAGCCTCTGGGTCGAGAACGGCTGGGTGATGGCCGAGGAAGGCCGGCTGCTGCCGGTGTCGGCCCTGGCGATGCCAGGCGCCCACAACCGCCAGAACCTGCTGCTGGCCACCGCCGTGGGGCGCCACGCCGGCCTCGACGGTCCAACGATGGAAGCGGCATTCCGGTCCTTCCCCGGGGTTCCCCACCGGCTGGAACGCATCCGCGAGCACCACGGCATCACCTACTACAACGACAGCAAGGCCACCAACTACGACGCCGCCCTGGTGGCCCTGCAGTCGCTGGAGGGGCCCCTGGTGGTGCTGGCGGGGGGCCGGGCCAAACGGGGTGAGCCCGCCACCTGGCTGTCGGCCCTGGCCGACAAGGCCGCCGCGGTGGTGCTGTTCGGAGAGGCCATGCCCACCTTCGCCGAACTGCTGGGGGCCAGCGCCTTCCCCGGCCGCCTCGAACAGCGCGAACACCTCGACCAGGCCCTGCCCCTGGCGGCCCAGCTGGCCGGGGAGCTCGGGGCCCAGGCCGTGCTGCTCTCCCCCGCCTGCGCCAGCTTCGACCAGTACCGGGATTTCGAGCAGCGGGGCGATCACTTCCGTCAGCTGGTGCTGACCCTGCCGTGAACCGCCCCCTCGTGGCGGCGCTGCTGACCATGGCGCTGCTGCCGGCAGCCTGCCGTGCCCAGGAGCCGGGTCTGCAGCCGCTGGTCATCGCCGGTGCCGCCCAGGCCGGACGTCGCATCGACTGCCGGGGGGGCTGGCTGCAGGACGGCCGCCCCGTGGAGGTGCGCATCCAGTCGCTGCCGCGGCCTGACGGCAGCTGGGAGCGACCCGATGGTGTGCGCATCAGCCATTGCCGGCTGCGGGGCGCGATCCGCGTGATCGGCCTGGGACGCAACGGCGAAGCCGAGGGGGTGCGGTTGTCATCACGCCATCCCGACCACACCCGGAAGGCCCAGGCCGCAGCCCCCCATGGCGTGGTGCTGGAGGGCCTCGACATCGAGGCCGTGGGGCCGATTCCGGTCTATGCAGGGCCGGGCACCGTTGGCCTGCAGCTTCGCGACAGCCACCTGCGGGGCGAAAGCCGATCGGTGGCGGTGTACCTCGATGCCGAGAGTCGGGACAACCAGATCACCGGCAACCGCTTCGACCTCAGCACCACTCGCGAGCGGATCGCCATCGACGGATCGGCCTCCAACCGCATCCGCGACAACCACTTCAGCGGCGGCGGCCAGGGTGGCGTGTTTCTCTATCGCAACTGCGGCGAGGGGGGCACCGTGCGCCACCAGCCACCGGTCGACAATCTGATCAGCGGCAACCATTTCAGCGACACCGCAGGCCTCCCGGCGGTGTGGCTCGGTTCGCGCAACGGCCGCCGCCGCTACTGCCAGCAGGATGCCGGCCTGCCCTTCGGCAGCAGCAGCGACGACGGCGACCATGCCGAGCACAACCGGGTGGAGGGCAATGTGGGCGCGAGGGTGCAGGACGACGGCCGCAACAACACGGTGCGGCCCTGAGGGGTCAGTTCTGCACCACAAGGGTGCGCACCCGATGGCGCCCGATCAGGGCGGCCAGGGTGTCGAGGCCTGGCCTCTCCCGGAGGCAGAGGCAACCAACCCCCGGGAAGCAGTGGTGAATGCCGAGGCCCGAGCGGCTGGTGGCAAAGGTGGGCTGAAGCTCGATCCAGAGGTCCTGCCCCCAGGGTTCAGGTCTGCCGACGCGATATCGCCCCGGAGGGAGGGGAGCGGCGTTGCCCGGTGACCAGAGACGGTCAGCACCCTGGCGGTCGCGACGGCCCGAGGCGGCGGCCCAACGCCGCAGCACCCGGTGGCCATCAACAAGCTGCAGCTGCCAGATGGGGTCGCCGCTGGGGTGACGAGCCTGGGTGCGGGCGACGGTGAGCATCACCTCAGCATGCGCCGGGGCCGTCATCAGCACCATCCCCAGCAGCCAGCCCAAGGGGATCTGGCTTCTACAGTCGCCGCGGTCAGGGGTTGTCATGGGATTCCGCTGGTGGGTGGGGTCGCGGCTGCGGCGGCTGGAGCAGCGCCTCAATGGTGCCGTCCGCGTGCCGTTCTACCCCGTGGGCCGTGACTGGCTCCGCGACGTCCGCTGCTTCAGCGGCTGGTCGTCGGCACCGCTGGTGATCGATGCCGGCGCCAACATCGGCCAGACGGTCCACGACCTGCTGCTGGCCTTCCCAGCGGCCCGCATCCATGCCTTTGAGCCGGTGTCGGCCACGTTCCAGCGGCTGCAGACCCGATACGCGCACCAGCCCCGGGTCCGGTGCCATCCCCTGGCCCTGGGCCGCGAGCCGGCACGGTTCAGCATCCCGCTGCATCGGGATTCGGAGCTCAACACCCTGGTGGCCGATCAACCCCGTACGGCCGACTTCACCGGTGGCCATGAGGAGGTGACCGTCGACACCCTGGAGGCCTTCTGCGCCCGCAACGCCATCGACGGGATCGACATCCTCAAGATGGATGTGCAGGGATGGGAGCTCGAACTGCTGCAGGGGGCCGAAGGTCTGCTGCGCGATCGCCGCATCCGCTTCATCTACTCGGAGGTCGGCTTCCGGCGCGACAGCTCCGACATGCAGCATTTCTGCAGCTTGAACGATGTGCTCGAACAGCGGGGTTACTGGCTGTGCGGCTTCTATCAGCCATTCCGCTGGGGGGCCGACAAACGCTATCTGGGCTTCAGCAATGCCCTTTACACCCTGCGCTGATCACCATGACCGAGACCTCCAGGGATGTGGCAGCGGAACGGCGCCATCGCCAGGAACGGCTGGCGGGGGCGTTGCGGATCTTCGGCCGGCTGGGGTTCGGGGAGGGCGTCGCCGGTCACATCACTGCCCGCGATCCCGAATGGCCTGACCACTTCTGGGTCAACCCGTTCGCCATGTCGTTCAACCGTGTGCGGGTCAGTGATCTGCTGCTGGTGAACCATGCCGGTGAGGTGGTGCATGGCGAACGCCCGGTGAACCGGGCCGCCTTCGTGCTGCATGCGGCGATCCATGCGCGGCGACCGGAGGTGATCGCCGCAGCCCATGCCCATTCGCCTTATGGCAAGGCCTTTTCCAGCCTTGGCCGCAGCCTCGAGCCCATCACCCAGGACTGCTGCATCTTCTACAACGACCACTGCCTGATCGAGGCCGAAGGGGGCAAGGTGGTGCTCGAACCCGAAGCCGGCGAGCGATTCGCGGACGATTTTCTGCAGGGCAAGGCCGCCATCCACCGGAACCATGGCCTGTTCACGGTGGGCGAAAGCGTCGAGGCCGCCGTGTTCTGGTTCATCGCCATGGAACGCTGCTGCCAGAGCCATCTGCTGGCGGCAGCCGCCGGAACGCCGCTGCTGATCCGTGAGGAATGGGCGACCTACACCCACCGCCAGATCGGCACACCCCAGGCCGGCTGCTTCGGCTTTCAGTCGTACTGGGACGACATCCTGGCCAGCGATCCCGAGTTGCTGGAGTGAGGCGGGAGCTGATCAGGGTTCATCCCAGAGGGTCTGCAGGGTCCAGGGACCCCCGTCCATCACCCAGAACGAACCATCGACAAACCGTAGGTGCTGATCGAGGGCGGCGATGCGCTCGAGATCATCGGCACTGAGCTCCATGTCAGCGGCCGCCAGGTTCTCCTGCAGCCGGGCCGGTGTCACCGACTTGGGAATCGTCGAGATGCCGCGTTGCAGATGCCAGGCGAGCAGCACCTGGGCCGGCGTGCAGCCATGGGCAGCGGCGATGGAGCCGATGACCGGGTTCTGCAGCAGCACCGGCGCATCGGGATCCTGAAGAAAGGCCGGCCGGTCAGGGGAACCGAGGGGGGAGTAGGCGGTCAGATGCACACCGGCGGCGGTGCAGTCGCTGACCAGCTGCGGTTGCTGCAGCAGCGGATGCAATTCGATCTGATTGACTTCGGGCCGGATGCGGCAATCGCTCAGCAGGTCCTGAAGCTTGCTGCCCGAGATGTTGCTGAGACCGATGTGGCGGGTCAGGCCAGCCTCCACGGCCGCTTCCATGCCTTCCCAGGTGGAGCGCAGGGGCACCTGCTCGGGGGGCAGCAGATCATCAGCGGAGGTGGGAAAGGCCACCCCCGGTCGGATCGGCACCGGCCAGTGGATCAGGTACAGGTCAAGCCAGTCGAGGCCCAGATCGCTGAGGGTGGCCTGCAGGGCGGGGCCGACGTTCTCGCGTCCGTGGGCATGGCACCAGAGCTTGGAGGTGATCCAGAGCTGATCCCGTGTCACCTCACCAGCCGCGATGGCCGCAGCGATCGCAGCACCGATCTCGGCTTCGTTGCCGTAGATCCTGGCGCAATCAATGTGGCGGTAGCCCAGCCGGATCGCCTCCCGCACCGCAGCGCCCACCTGGCCGGGATCGGACTTCCAGGTGCCCAGGCCCAGCAGGGGCATGCGATCGCCATTGGCGAAGACAGCGGTGCGCATCGGTCGAGTGACGCTGGAGACGTCTGAACCTTAGGGATGACAAAGGCCGTGGCCGGTGGACCGGTCATGGCATCACCTCCAGCTGAAGAAGCTGGGCGGGCTGAGTCAGGGCCCGCGGACAGAGCCGCAACCACTCGGCCCGGACCATCAGGGCAGGATGGGTTCACGCACCGTGACCTTGTGGACGACACCACGCCCGTCAGCGCCGCCGAAGCCAGCGACGACGACCTGGGCGACCTGCTGCTGGAGGTGCTGCCGGGTGACGGCAGCCCCATTGGCAACCAGCTCGCACGGGAGGCCCTGGGCACGGCAGCGGGGCGGCCGATCAGCGACGAGGAGTACGACGCGATCAAAGAGCGCCTGCTGGGGCTGGGCCTGATCCGCAAGGGCCGGGGCCGGGGCGGTGCCATTGGCCTGGCCGAGGGCATCGAGGGCGGCAGTCGCTACGAAGCACCGGCAGCTCCAGCCCCTGCAGGCAATGGCCGCGGCCGAGCAAAGAAGGACACTGCCCCCAAGGACTTCAAGGCGGTGCTGTGGGCGGCGGCCGACAAGCTACGGGCCCAGATGGATGCGGCGGAATACAAGCATCTGGTGCTGGGGCTGATCTTCCTCAAATACATCTCCGACAGCTTCACCGAGCACCAGCAGGAGGTGCTGGCCAAGGTGAGCAACCCGGATTCCGACTATTACCTCAGTGATGATCCAGCCGACCATCAGGCCGCCCTGGAGGACCGGGACTACTACACCCAGGACAACGTGTTCTGGGTGCCTGCCGAGGCCCGCTGGGAGGAGCTGCGGGCCCAGGCCAAGCAGCCAGACATCGGCCAGCGGATCGACCGGGCCCTGGTGGCGATCGAGAACGAGAACGAGAAGCTGCGGGGCAAGCTCGACAAGCGCTTCGGGGCGGCCCAGCTGGAGCCCGGCCGCCTGGGCGAGCTGGTGGATCTGATCTCCACCATCGGCTTCACGCAGGACGAGGCCCTGCAGGGTGACCCGATCGGCAAGATCTACGAATACTTCCTGGGCCAGTTCGCCCTGGCGGAGGGCAAGAAGGGCGGCGAGTTCCTGACCCCTCCCTCAGGCGTGAAGCTGCTGGTGGCGGTGCTGGCACCGCACAAGGGGCGGGTGTATGACCCCTGCTGTGGCTCGGGTGGGATGTTCGTCTCCAGCGAGGAGTTCGTGCAGTCGCATGGCGGCCGGATCGATGACATCTCGATTTACGGGCAGGAGAGCAACCCCACCACCTGGCGCCTGGCGGCCATGAACCTGGCGATCCGGGGCTTTGCCGCCGATCTGGGTCAGGAGCCGGCCGACACCTTCGCCCGCGATCAGTTCCCCGATCTGAAGTTTGACTACATCAAGGCCAACCCACCGTTCAACATCTCCGACTGGGGTGGTGAGAAGTACGACAACGACCCCCGCTGGGTGTATGGCCGTCCGCCCGCGGGCAATGCCAACTACGCCTGGCTGCAGCACATCCTCTGGAAACTCAAGCCAGACGGTCAGGCCGGCGTGATCCTGGCAAATGGCTCGATGAGTTCCAACCAGAGCGGCGAGGGGCAGATCCGCGAGGCGATGGTGCGGGGCGATGTGGTGGAAGCGATGGTGGCCCTGCCCAGCCAGCTGTTCTTCAACACGCAGATTCCGGCTTGCGTCTGGTTCCTGTGCAAGGACAAAACCAAGCATGGGCGGGATCGCCGGGGCGAGACGCTGTTCATCGACGCCCGCCAGCTGGGCACGATGACCAGCCGCACCAACCGTGAGCTGAGCCAGGCCGACATCGACCGGATCGCTGCCACGGTTCACGCCTGGCGAGCCAATGGCGAGGTGCAGCAGAGCTATGAGGATGTACCTGGCTTCTGCTACTCCGCCAAGCTGGAGGAGATCGAGAAAAATGGCTTTGTGCTCACCCCTGGCCGCTATGTCGGGGCAGCGGAGCAGGAGGAGGATGGCGAGCCGTTTGATCAGAAGATGAAGCGGCTTACGGCTCTGCTCAAGCAGCAGCAGGACGAGGGGGCGAGGCTGGATACGGCGATTGCTCGTAATCTGGCCTGGTTGGGGTTTGAGTAGGTCGATGCCCACCTCCCTGCCGCTACCGCCCCTGCTCACCGAGCAGCTCGACGCGCTGCGCCTTCTCTGTCTTCGCTATGGAGTGGAGCGTCTGGATGTTTTCGGCTCCGCATCCAGTGGCGCGTTTGATCCAGTCCACAGCGATCTGGATTTCATCGTTCAGATGCAAGGGGAACGGGATCCCGGCTTCGCACTGCGCTTCTGTCAGTTCGCCGAGGACCTGGAGGGCCTTTACCAGCGGCCTGTGGACCTATTGACGGAGCGGATGATCCGTAACCCCTATTTCAAAGCTGAGGTGGAACGCACCCGTCGCCAGCTGGTGGAGATCTGAAGATGCAGATTCAACTGTGCAAACGACTGCAGGACGCCCTGAATGCCATCACAGCCATTGAGACCTTCCTCGCCAATCAGTCAGTAGAGGACTTCCTCAGCAGCGACATCCTGCAGGCAGCAGTGGAGCGCAAGTTTGAAATCATTGGCGAAGCCCTCAAGAAAGCAGCAGAGGCTGACGACGAGATCGTGATGTTAGTCCCCGAGCTCAGACAGATTGTCGCCACTCGCAACCGCATCATTCACGTGTATGACAACGTCGATCACTTGATTCTCTGGGATGTGGTGCAATCTCAGCTGCCTGGCTTGAAGATCAAGCTCGAAGCTGCCCTTGATGAGAGGACAAGAGAATGATCCGGACGCCGATTTGGCCCTCTGCCCGATCGCCCCAGGCACGGCCATCCTTTCAGCTGACTCAACAGCAGGGCGCGGGGGCGAGGCTAGATCAGCAGATTGCCGTGAATCTGAGGAGGCTGGGATATGAGTTTTGATAATCGGAACGTTTCCGTTTCCCAGCTGCAGGAAAGCGGGGTATTGCTGGTGGAAGACGGCAATCATGGGGAATACAGACCCCTCAAGCATGAGTTTGGCAACGTCGGGACGGCTTTCATTCGTGCGGCCGACCTTGATGATGGAGAAATCAAGTTTGAGGTCGCCGAGAGAATTAATCAAGTCGCAACCTCGCGAATAAGAAAAGGTATTGGCAAGCCCGGAGACGTCTTGATTTCCCACAAGGGCACTCTTGGCAAGGTCGGATTTGCAAAAGATGATGCACCTCCCTTTGTCTGCTCTCCGCAAACGACATTCTGGCGAGTACTAAACGAAGGTGAACTGGACAGGCTTTACCTGTTCGCTTACATGAGATCTCCTCAGTTCAAGAGGATGTTCTCGACCTATGGGGGCGAGACAGACATGGCGCCTTATGTCTCCCTAACCTCTCAGCGCGCTCTTGAGTTTTGCCTGCCAAGTATCGAGAGGCAAAGGGCCATAGGCATAATTGTAAGTTCTCTTGACGCTAAAATCACACTCAACCGCAAGACGAACGAAACCCTGGAGGCGATGGCTAGGGCGCTGTTCAAGTCGTGGTTTGTGGATTTCGATCCTGTCAGGGCCAAGGCTGAAGGTCGCGCAACGGGATTGCCAGATGAGATCAGCGATTTGTTCCCTGATTCCTTTGAGGAGACGGAGCTGGGTGAGATTCCGAGGGGATGGGAAGTGCAGGCGATCTCGGAGGTTGTTGACTCCATCTTTGATGGACCTCATGCAACGCCAGCCGAATCCGATACCGGCCACGTCTTTCTTGGTATCAAGAACATGTCCGGAACCAGAATTGAGCTGGATGAGATTCGATTGATTCATGATGACGACTGGGAAGCATGGACGAGGAGAGTGGAACCCCAGCCAAATGACATCGTCTTCACCTACGAAGCAGCGCTGGGTCTGTTTGGACTGATTCCTCCAAAGCTGAAATGTTGTCTAGGGAGACGAATGGCGCTCATCAGGCCTCTTTCAGAGAATGGATCTCCTCATTTCTGGTTTCATCAGTTCATCGCTGATCCTTTCCAGCGAATCATCACCAAACGCTGCATCCATGGAGCGACGGTGAACAGGACGCCACTAACGGAATTCCCCGGCTATCCCGTTCTCACCCCCCCTCTGCCACTACGGAATCATTTTGAAGGGGTTGTCTCGGGGCTCTGGGCCAGCATCCATGCTTCATCTGAGCAGTCACGGACACTGGTGCCTCTGCGTGACACCCTCCTCCCCAAGCTCATCTCCGGCGAGCTGCGCATTCCCGATGCCGAACGCCTGCTTGAGGAGGCAATTGTCTGATGGCTCCCATTACTGAGGACCTCCTGGAACAGCAAGCCATCGAGTGGTTCCGGGAGATTGGCTACAGCCACGCCTTCGGTCCTGAGCTGGCCCCCGATGGATCCCAGGCCGAACGCACCGACTATCGCCAGGTGGTGCTCCAGAGCCGCCTGCGCTCAGCCCTGCGACGCCTGAATCCAGAGGTGCCGCCGGCCACGATCGACACGGCGGTATTGCAGCTCAACAATCCCAACATGCCGGGGTTGATGGCCGCCAACCGCCAGATGCATCGCTGGCTCACCCAGGGCCTGCCGATCACCACCATGGACGGCAACGAGCAGCGGGGCATCCGCCTGCGGGTGATCGCCTTCGACGACCCGGCCGCCAACGACTGGCTGGTGGTCAACCAGCTGGCAGTGCAGGGCACGAAACACAACCGCCGCCCCGATCTGGTGGTGTATATCAACGGCCTGCCGCTGGCGGTGCTGGAGCTCAAGAACCCCGCCGAGGAGAAGGCCGACATCTGGGCCGCCTTCAACCAGCTGCAGACCTACAAGAGCGACATCCCCGATCTGTTCATCGCCAACGTGCTGCTGGTGATCAGCGACGGGGTGAACGCCCGGGTGGGCTCGCTCAGCGCCGATCGGCAACGGTTTCAGCGTTGGCGCACCATCGCCGCCGAGCAGGACCTCGACCCGCTCGGCAAGCACCGCGACCTGGAGACCGTGATCCGGGGGGTGTTCGATCCGCGCCGCTTCCTCGACTTCCTCCACTACTTCTGCCTGTTCGAGGAGGACGGCCGGATCATCAAGAAGATCGCCGCCTACCACCAGTTCCATGCCGTGCGGGAGGCGGTGGAGCGGGTGGTGCAGGCCAGCCGGCCTGAGGGCGACCGCAAGGGCGGCGTGGTCTGGCACACCCAGGGGGCGGGCAAGAGCATCGAGATGGCCTGCCTGGCCGGGATGCTGCTGCTGGATCCCCGCCTGGGCAACCCCACGCTGGTGATCGTCACCGATCGGCAGGACCTCGACGGCCAGCTGTTCGGGGTCTTCGCCGGAGCGGGCGATCTGCTGGGGGAATCACCGAAACAGGCGGGCAGCCGCCAGGAGCTGCGCGAACTGCTCAAGGACCGGCCCAGCGGCGGCATCGTGTTCACCACCATCCAGAAGTTCGCCCCCGAGCCCGGCGAGCAGCGCACCAGTGCCCTCAGCGAGCGCCGCAACATCGTGGTGATCTGCGATGAGGCCCACCGCACCCAGTACGGCTTCCAGGGGCGGCTCGATCCCAAGACCGGCCAGATCAAGCTGGGCCTGGCCCGCTGCCTGCGGGACGCCCTGCCCCAGGCCACCTTCCTGGCCTTCACCGGCACGCCGATCGAGCAGCAGGACCGCGACACCCAGGCGGTGTTTGGGCACCTGATCTCCGTCTACGACATCCAGCAGGCGGTGGAAGACGGCGCCACGGTGCCGATCTACTACGAATCCCGCCTGGCCCGGCTGTCGTTGCGGCTGCCCCAGCTGGAGCAGGTGGATCAGCAGGTGGATGAGCTGTTCGCTGATGAGGACGACATCCCTGCCGCCGAGCGGGCCAAGAGCCGCTGGGCTGCTCTGGAGGCCCTGGTGGGGGCCCAGCCCCGCATCGAGGAGGTGGCCGCCGATCTGGTCGCCCACTACGAGCAGCGCTGCCGCAGCCAACCCGGCAAGGCCATGGGCGTGCTGATGAGCCGCGACATCTGCGCCCGCCTCTATGACGCCATCGTGGCTCTGCGCCCTGAGTGGCATGACGACGACCCCAAGAAGGGCGTGATCAAGGTGGTGATGACGGCCGCCGCCTCCGACAAGGCCCACCTGCAGCCGCACCACACCAGCCGCCAGCAGAAGAAAGACCTGGAGAAGCGCTTCAAGAAGCCCGATGACCCGCTCAAGATCGTGCTGGTGCGCGACATGTGGCTGACGGGCTTTGATGCGCCCTGCCTGGCCACCCTGTACGTGGACAAGCCGATGCGGGGGGCGAACCTGGCCCAGGCCATCGCCCGGGTGAACCGGGTGTTTCAGGACAAGCCCGGTGGCCTGGTGGTGGACTACATCGGCATCGCCCCCCAGCTCAAGGAGGCCCTCGCCACCTACACCGCCGCCCGTGGCAAGGGCAAGCCCACGCTCGACACCGCCGAGGCGGTGCGGCTGGTGCAGGAGCAACTGCAGGTGGCACGGGATCTGCTCCACCCGCTCGACTGGAGCGGTTTCCAGGAGCCCAAAACCGCCCTGGCCCTGCTGCAGCCCTGCCTCGATCACATCCTGGCGCTGAGCGATGGCAAGAAACGCTTCTGCGATGTGGTGCTGGCCATGGCCAAGGCCTATTCGCTCTGCTCCACCACCGAGGAGGGGGCTGCGCTCGATCCGGAGGTGGCCTTCCTCAAGGGGCTGCGGGCCCTGCTGATCAAAGGAGACCCGGATGAGGGAGACGGCACAGCCCCCCGAAACGTCGATGTCGAGCTGCAGCAGCTGCTCTCCGGGGCCCTGGTCTCGGAAGGCGTCACCGACATCTTCCAGGTGGCGGGGCTGCAGAAGCCCGACATCAGCATCCTCTCGGATCAGTTTCTGGCCGACATCAGCAAGATCCCCCAGAAGAACCTGGCGGTGGAGCTGCTGCAACGCCTGCTCAAGGAGGAGGTGCAGACCCGCTTCCGGCTCAACGAGATCAAGAAGCGGCGCTTCAGTGAGCTGCTGCAGGCGTCGCTGGCGAAGTATGCGAACCGCTCGATCGAGGCCGCGCAGGTGATCGAGGAGCTGATCGCCATGGCCAAGCAGTTCCGGGATGAAGCCGACAAGCTGGAGGCCCTGGGCCTCACCACCGCCGAGATCGCCTTCTACGACGCCCTCGCCAACAACAAGTCGGCCCAGGAGCTGATGGGCGACGAGGTGCTCACCGAGATGGCGAGGGGCCTGGCCCAGAAGCTCCGCCAGAACCTCACCATCGACTGGCAGTACAAGGAGAACGTGCGAGCCCGTCTGCGCACGATGATCAAGGCGCTGCTCAAGCGCTACAAGTACCCGCCCGATCAGGAGGCCACAGCCGTGGAGCTGGTGCTCCGCCAGACCGAGGTGATCTCGGAAGAGTGGGCTCGCGAAGATCTAGGTAATCAGATCCAGGCGGCGGTGGCCAATGCTCTGGAGCAGCAATTCAGCGGCTGAGCTTCGCCTTGCCTTCAACCTTCGGCATCCAGCTGTCGGGCCGTGGCCGAGCTCCTGCTTGAGCTGCAGGCGCAGGGTTTCATGCCACAACTGCCGGGTAGCCATGCGCCAAAACCTGCGCCAGATACCAAAAAACCCAGGCCTGGCCTGGGCTTTCTCGATGGAGCCAAGGAGACTCGAACTCCTGACCCCCTGCATGCCATGCAGGTGCTCTACCAGCTGAGCTATGGCCCCATTGCCGCGTCGGCCGTTGGCGACTGCCGCGACGTCGTTCACCATACACGGCCGGCGTCCCGCCAGACCCCCACCAGCCGTCCCTGGATGGTCACCTGGTCAGCCGGCAGTTCAAGGGGCGCATAGCGCGGGTTGGCCGCCTCGAGCCGCACCCGGTCGCCATCGCAGTGGAAGTGCTTGAGGGTGGTGCCGCTGCCGGGCACCAGGGCGCTCACGATGGTGCCGGCCCGCAGGCGCTGCGGATCGCTGACGGGCGCCATCAGCACCACGTCGCCATCGGCGATGTGGGCATCGATCATGCTGTCGCCGTTGACCGTGAGGGCGAAGAGGCCACGGGTCTGCAGCAGCGGTGTGAGGTCGAGGCTGTCGTGCACGTCGTCGAAGGTCTCCACCAGCCCGCCGGCCGCCACGGCCCCCAGCACCGGGATCACCGGCCCGCCGGCCTGCTCTGCCACCTCGCCCAGCAGCTGCAGCGTGCGGGCCTGACCCTCCTTCCAGGTGAGCCAGCCCTTCTGCTGCAGGTGACGCAGACGGCTCTGGATGGGCGCCGGCGAGCGCAGGCCCATCGCCTCCATCATCTGGCGGATCGAGGGACTGTGGCGATGGTCGCGGATGAACGCCACAAGCCAGTCGTACAGCTCCTGCTGGGCGGCGGTGAGGGCCTCGGTGGGCATGGACGGACGCTGCTGCGAGGGACTGATACATTTGTGCCATCCCGAGGGCGATCTGTCCAGTCCCCGGCGCCGACCTGCACCCCTCGTAACCTGATCCGAGCCATCCACGGGCCATGACCTTCCACGGCACCCTGGCGGAACTCCAGGACCTGCTCCGCACCCTCGAGGTGCCCTGTCACTGGGAGCACATGGGACCCTTCGAGATGGCGGTCATCGACGATGGGGTCAGCTGCAGCTGACCGGTGAACCGCATGAGCGTGAGCCGCTGCTGGCCCGGCTGCAGGCCGCGCTTTAGGCGACGACGCCCAGCACCGCAGCCAGCAGGGCCTGCTGCACATGCAGACGGTTCTCGGCCTGGTCGAACACCCGGCTGGCGGATCCCTCGATGGCGCCGGCACTGATCTCCTCGCCCCGGTGGGCCGGCAGGCAGTGCAGCACGATCGCCCGCGGATCAGCCTCCGCCAGCAGCTCCTCGTTCAGACACCAGCCTTGAAAGGCCTGGAGGCGCTGCTGCTGCTCGTCCTCCTGCCCCATCGACGCCCAGACGTCGGTGTAGACGGCCTGGGCGCCCCGCACCGCCGCCACCGGCTCGTGCACCACCTCGAGCCGGCAGCGGCCATCGGCCAGGGCCCGTGCCTGCTCCAGCACCGCCTGATCGGGAGCGAAGCCCTCGGGACAGCCGATGCGCACATGCACCCCCAGCAGGGCACCGGCCAGCAGCAGCGAATGGGCCACGTTGTTGCCATCCCCCACATAGGCCATCGTCAGGCCGGCCAGATCGTCGGGATCGGTCCCGAAGGCCTCCTGCAGCGTCAGGTAATCGGCGAGGGCCTGGCAGGGGTGTTCGAGGTCGGTGAGGGCATTGATCACCGGCACGGTGGCCCAGTGGGCGTACTCCGCGAGTTCGTCCTGACCGAAGGTGCGGATCGCCAGCACGTCGACGTAGCGACTGAGCACCCGGGCCGTGTCGGCCACCGGCTCACCACGGCCCACCTGCGTCACCTGCGGGTTGAGATCGATGGTCTGGCCCCCGAGGCGGGCCATCGCCACCGTGAAGCTCACCCGGGTGCGGGTGGAGGCCTTGCTGAAGATCAGCCCCAGCACTCGGCCGGCCGCCTGGGGGCGCAGCTCCCCGCCCTTGATGCCGGCGGCCAGCCGCAGCAGCGACCGGGTGCGATCGCCATCGAGGTCGGCGGAAGAGAGGTAGTCGCAACCCGCGAGGGCCTTGAGGTCCTGAGCCATCGGCGGCGGTCAAAGGTCACTTATCCGGCCTCGGGCCGCCGTTCGTCAAGGGGTCAGGCGGCCACGGGCTCGGCGGGGTTGATGCTGCGGCCCAGCAGGTCCCGCAGTTCGTCGCCTTCGATCACCTCCTTGTCGAGGATCTTCTCAGCGATCTCCTCGAGCAGGGGCCGGTTGGCCTCCAGGATCGCCAGGGCCGTCTCGTGACCGCGGTCCACCAGAGCTCGCACCTCCCGGTCGATGGCCTGGGCCGTGGCATCGCTCACCACCCGGCGGGGGTTGTTGCCACCGCCGAGGAAACGGCCGCCGCCCTGCTTGTCGTAGGCCAGCGGGCCGAGGGTGTCGCTCATGCCGTAGGTGCCCACCATCTGTTCGGCGATGTCGGTGGCGCGCTGCAGATCATTGGCGGCGCCGGTCGTGACGCGGCCGAACACCACCTCCTCGGCCGAGCGGCCCCCCAGCAGGGTGGCGATCTGGCCCTGCAGGTCCTCGCGGGAATTGAGGAAGCGGTCTTCGGTGGGCAGTTGCAGCGTGTAGCCCAGGGCACTCATGCCCCGGGGAACGATCGAGATCTTGGCGACCTTGCTGCCGCCGGGCATCAGGTGGCCGACGATGGCGTGGCCCACCTCGTGATACGCGACCACCTTCTTCTCATCAGGCTGCAACACGCGGCTCTTCTTCTCGAGGCCAGCCACCACCCGCTCGATCGCTTCGTTGAGGTCGCCCTGCTCGACGCTGGTGCGGTTCGCGCGGGCCGCCAGCAGCGCCGCCTCGTTGACCAGGTTGGCCAGATCGGCGCCGGCGAAGCCGGCGGTGGCGGCGGCGATGCGGTCGAGGTCGATGCCGGGGGCCAGCTTCACCTTGCCGGCATAGATGCCGAGGATGGTGCGGCGGCCCGACAGATCGGGCCGGTCCACCAACACCTGCCGGTCGAAACGACCGGGCCGCAGCAGCGCAGCATCCAGCACCTCGGGCTGGTTGGTGGCCGCCAGCACGATCACCGGTTTGTCCTGGGCTGCAAAACCATCCATTTCGGTGAGCAGTTGGTTCAGGGTCTGCTCCCGCTCGTCATTGCCGCCCACCACACCCATCGAACCGCCGCGGCTCTTGCCGATGGCATCGAGTTCGTCGATGAAGATGATGCAGGGAGCCTTCTTCTTGGCCTGCTCGAACAGGTCGCGCACGCGGGCTGCGCCCGCCCCCACGAACAGCTCGACGAATTCGGAACCCGAGATGATGAAGAAGGGCACATCGGCCTCACCGGCCACCGCCTTCGACAGCAGGGTCTTGCCGGTGCCGGGGGGGCCCACCAGCAGCACCCCCTTGGGGATGCGGGCACCGATGGCGGCGTAACGCTCGGGGGTCTTGAGAAAATCGACGATCTCGGTCAGCTCGGCCTTGGCCTCGTCAACACCGGCCACGTCGGCGAACGTGACCCGTGACTGCTCATCGGGCACATAGACCTTGGCCTTGCTCTTGGTGAAGCTCAGGGCCCCCTGGGCGCCGCCGGCACCGCCCATCGCCCGCCGGGCGAAGAACTGCAGCACCAGGATGAAGATCAGCGGCGGCACCACCCAGCTCAGCACCGTGCTGAGGATGCCCGGCCGCTTCGGCGGAGCGGCGGCGAACTCGACGCCGTGCTGCTCGAGCCGCTGCGGCAGCTCCATGTCGAAGATCGGTGTGGTCGCCAGTACCGCCGGTTGGTCCTCGCCCGGGTCCTTGAGCTCGTAGCGGATCTGCTCCTGGGTGATGTACGCCCGCTTGACGGCCCCCTCATCCACCTGATTGATGAACAGCGAATAGGGCACCCGCGGCACCTGCTGCAGCTGCGGGCTGGGCAGGAAGCTGCTCAACAGAAACAGCACCCCGACACCGATCAGCACCAGGTTGATGATGCGGAGCCGTGGGTTCGGCGGGGAGTCGTCCTGGCGAAGGGCCATGGCAGCTGTGTGCAGTCGTCCCAAGCTAGGGGCAGCGTTCCTGGGACCCGGAGGCCACCGGGGTGTTGATGACCCGCCATCGCTTCTACGACGGCCTGCACGCGCTCTGTCTGCTGTTGTTCGCCGGCTTCGCCGCTCCCCAGCGCTGGCTGGCGGTGGTGCTGGTGGGCTATCTGCTGCTGGGCCTGCTGCTGCTGCTGGGCCTTGGCCGTCCCCTGCACAGCGATCCCTGGAGCTGGCGCGACCGCCTGTTTCCCCTGCTCGGACTCACCACCCTGGCCGTCCAGACCGGCTGGCTGCTGACGCCCGTGAGCGCCCGCAGCGGTTCCCTGCTGCTGCTGGGTCTCTGGACTCTGTTCGTGGCCACCGCCTGTCTGCGGCTGGTGCGGCTGCTGAGCCTCGAACGGCGGGTGACGCTGCCGATGATCCGTGGCGCCGCCGCGGGGTACCTGCTGCTGGGTCTCACCGGAGCCCTGCTCATGAACCTGCTGGAGTGGGAACGGCCCGGCAGCTTCGCCCTGATGGCCAACGGTCAGGTGCTGCAGCGGCCCCTCCCCCTCGACGGCAATGCCTGGGCCATGGATCTGGGCCGCATCGGCTACTTCGCCTTCGTCTGCCTCACCACGGTCGGGTTCGGCGACATCACGCCGCTGACCCCACCGGCCCGCATGCTCAGCGTCGGCCTGGCGGTGGTCGGGCCCCTGTACCTGGCGGTGGTGATGGGGGTGCTGATCGGCCGCTTCAGCGCCGACAACGCCACCGGCCCCGGCGGGGGGCTGGGCTGATGTGCGGCCGCTTCAGCCTCACCAGCGACCTCGACCGGCTGCTGCCGCGGCTCGGACGGCAGCTGCCACCGGATCTCGAGCGCCACCACCGGCCGCGAGCGCAGGTGTTTCCCGGTGAACCCGTGCTGGTGCATCGCCTCGAGCACGGCCAGCGCAGCACGACGTTGATGCTGTGGGGGCTGTTGCCGGCC
Organism: Prochlorococcaceae cyanobacterium; assembly: GCA_049317465.1. Lineage (GTDB taxonomy): Bacteria > Cyanobacteriota > Cyanobacteriia > PCC-6307 > Cyanobiaceae > CAIQIA01. Next base: position 17,734 of record JBMOIF010000008.1, read on the forward strand.
TGGCGCCGCGATCCCAGCGGCTGGCGGCGGCCGATCAATGCCCGTGCCGAGACCGTCGCCGAGCGGGCGTCGTTCCGCGGACCCTGGCGCCACCGCCGCGCCCTGCTGCCCGCCGACGGGTTCTACGAATGGAGCGACCACGGCCAGGACGACGGGCGCCGCCGGCCCTGGCTGATCCGCCGCCGCGACGGAGCCCCCTTCTGGCTCGCCGGTCTGTGGGAGCGCTGGCTCGGGGCCGACGGCAGCGAACTCGAAACCACGGTGGTGCTCACCAGCGCCGCCAACCGGCTGATGGCCCCCCTGCACGACCGGCAGCCGGTGATCATCCCCGACGGCCTCGAGGAGGCCTGGCTCGCGCCGGCCGACGGGGCAGGCCTGCGGGCCCTGGAACCGTTGCTGCACCCGTGGGATCCCGCCGGCTGGGAGGCGTTGCCCCTCAGGGCCGATGGCCCCACACCTCCAGGTGCCGATCCCCCAGCGGACGCACCTGCAGCCCCGTGAGTCCCGCCTGCAGCAGCTGCGCCTCCACCTCCGCCGGGGTGAAGGCCGCCGCCAGCGACGCAGCGAAGTCATGGCGCAGCACCGCCGGAGCGGTGGCGGCATGGCACTGCACCAGCGCTCGGCGCCGGGCTTCATCGTCGGGCCGGCGCAGATCCCGCAGCAGCAGCAGCGCCCCAGGCGACGCCAGGTCGCCCAGGGTCTGCCAGAACACGGCGGGATCATGCAAGTGGTGCAGCAGGCTGTTGCTCACCACCGCATCCCAGGGGCCCTCGGCCCGCAGGGCCTCGGTGGCCGCCGGGTCGAGGGGAAGGCACACCTGCCGATAGGCCAGACCCACCAGGGGCGGGTCGGCCCGGCGGCGACGCTCTTCGGCGATGGCCAGCATCGCGGCGGCCCCGTCAAGACCCAGCAGCCGCGCCGCCGGAAACCGCTCGGCCAGCCGCTGGCCGATGTTGCCCGGGCCGCAGCCCAGATCCAGCACAGCCCGTCCGCGGCCGTCGCCCCAGCCGCCGCCGGTGAGGGCCACGAAGCGGTCCACCAGGGCACCGTCCTCGACGGAGAAATCGGCGGCGGCATAGGCGGTGGCCTGGTCGTCACCGTCCATCAGTTCCGGCTCAGGTCGCCGCTCCGGCGGGGTGGGCAGGGCCAGCCGCCAGAGCCGGTCATGCCCCAGGGTCGTGATTCCCAGATCCTGAAGCCGCGGTGCCGCCGCCAGGTCCTGCAGCCCCAGGTCCCCCAGACCCGTGCGGGCCGGATCGCCCCCCAGCAGCAGCGGCGCCTGCACCAGGGCCAGCTGCTGCACGCAACCCTGACGCAGGGCCGCCGCCGCCAGCACCGGACCGCATTCCCAGAGCACCCGGTTGCAGCCTCGAGCGGCCAGGGCCTGCAGCAGCGCCAGGGGACTGGCCACCGCCAGCGGCAGCCGTTCGACGCCCAGGGCATCGAGCCAGGTCAGATCGCCGTCACCGGGGCCATGGGCCACCAGGGTGCGGGCGATCGCGGTATCCCAGAGCTGCGCCGTGGGCGGCAGGTCGGGGCGGCGACTCAGCACCACCCGCAGGGGCTCGGGATCCCGGTGGCCGCGGCTGGTGAGCAGCGGATCATCGGCCCGCAGGGTGCCGCCGCCGATGATCACCGCATCACAGCGGCCCCGCAGCCGGTGGACCCAGTCACGGGCGGGGGCACCGCTGATCCACTGGCTGGCGCCGTTGGGCAGGGCCGTGCGGCCGTCGGCGCTGGCGGCCCACTTGAGCCAGCCCTCCGGACGCCCCTGCTGCAGCCGATGCACGAAGGCGCTGTTGAGGCGCAGGGCTTCCGCCCGTCGCACGCCCTCCACCACCGTCAGACCGGCCGCCCGCAGGCGCTCCAGGCCCCGGCCGGCGACGCGGGGGTCGGGGTCGGCCATGGCCACCACCACCCGCGCCGGTGCCGCCGCCAGCACGGCGTCGGTGCAGGGGGGCGTGCGGCCGTGGTGGCAGCAGGGTTCCAGGGTCACGAACAGCGTGCCGCCGCGGGCGCGGTCCCCGGCGCGGGCCAGGGCCAGGGCTTCGGCATGGGGCTCGCCGGCCCGCCGATGGAAGCCCTCGGCCACCAGCTGCCCCTCGGCATCGAGCACCACGGCCCCCACCAGCGGGTTGGGGCTGGTGCCACCGTCGGCCAGGGCCGCCAGGCGCAGGGCCCGGTCCATCCAGGCCGCATCCGACGGCAGGGCTTCAGAGGGGACTGTCGGGGAGTTCACGCCATTCCTGCACGACGAACGGAGGCACCGGCAATTCCGTGAACACGCCAGGCAGCTGCAACCGCAGAGGCCGGTTCCGGCTCAGATCGGCCAGCAGCGGCGCCAGGTCGAACTCGGCGGCGGCGTCACGACCATCGGCCGCCAGCCGGGGATTGGCCAGGGTCACATCGGCCAGCTCCCAGCGGTGTTCACCGCTCCGCACCCGCAGAGGCGTGGGGTGATCGAGCCGCACCTTGCCCGGGAAGCCCACGACCCGCAGCCGCAGGGGCCCTCCCGGGGGGCCTTCCCGCCAGGCCACCAGCTGCCAGGCCTGGTAGTCGAGGTCGCGCAGGCTCTCGAGGCTGCGCAGCACCGAAGGTTCCCCTTCGCCGGCGGGATGGCGCTGCAGCTGGGCCCGGGCCTCGCCCGCCGGCAGCAGCAGGGCCAGCAGCACCAGGGCGGAGAGGGCGAGGCTCAGGCTCAGTCGGCGCAGGCGGCTCATGCCGACCTCCGCTCGGCACCGGGGATGACCTGCCAGTCGGTGTGGGTGGCCCAGAGGGCCCAGAGGGCCATCGCTCTCAGGTAATGGCAGGCGCGGAAGGTGTGCTGGGCGGTGATCGCCTCCGGGGTGCGGAACTGCAGCCCCCCCTCGTACACCTGCCGCACCACGGCGCCGGCGATGGCCTCGGCGGTGCCGCCCTCGCCCATCAACCGGTAATACGCAGCCAGGCCGAAGCTGATGCCGGTCCACACCTCCAGCGGGTGGGTGCCGTTGGGATCGAGGGGGGTGCCGTCGCGGCGCAGGCCGTTCGCCACCCCGAGACTGCCACCGGCGAAGCCTTCGAAGCAGGCTTCCCGCACGGCCCGCAGGGCACTGCGGGCCCGCTCATCGGCCACCACGGGCGGCAGCCCCAGCAGGCGGGCGTAGAAGTCGCCGCAGAGCTGGTCAGCCATCACCACCGGCGTGCCGCTGCCGGCATCGATGCGGTAGTACTCGCCGTTCCAGAGCAGCTGGTCGAAGTTGGCGCGGGACTGCTCCAGCCAGGCGCCGAAATCCCGCTGCTCGCGGCTGGTGTCGAGGCCGAGTTCGAGGGCCAGGGTCTGGCCCATGGCCAGGGCCGCCTCGAGGGCGGCGATCCAGAGGGCACCGCAGTAGGCGCTCACCCCCTGCAGGGGCCAGTCATCGAAAGTCTGGTCGGGGGCACCGCCGTTGTCGGGCAGGCCGTCGCCGTCGATGTCAAAGGTCTTGAGCTGGCGCAGGGCCTGCACCGCCGCCGGCCAGCAGTCCGCCAGGAAGCTGAGATCGCTGCCGTCGGGGGCCAGCCGGTAGGTGCGCCACACCTGCAGCACGAAGTCGCTGGCCAGGTCCTTCCAGAGGTTGCAGTCCTGGTAGGCGGTGTAATTGGTGGCGTCGAAGGGCCGCTCGTTCGGCGCGCCGAGATCGTGGGGGGTGGCGCCGGCCACCTTGCGGGGGGCCTCCACCCGGCCCCGGCCCTGGGTGAAATACCAGCCGATCGGCCGGGGCGTGGGATCGGCCGCCGGGATCGCCCGGGCGAAATCCCGCAGCACCGCCTTGTCGAGCTCGGGCCAGAGCTGCAGCAGGGCGAAGGAGCCGTAGAGCCGCACGTCGAGGCTCTCGTACCAGGCGTAGTCGAGGCATTCGAGCACCCCGAAACGGCCCACAGGATCCCGGGCCCCGGCGGCGGTCCAGAGGGTGCCGCCGCTGGCCAGGTCGTAGAGCTCGTTGAGCAGGGCCATGCGCAGGGACTCGGGCAGGTCGTCCCGCTCGAGCACCGGCGCCTGCCAGCGGTCGATGGCAGCCCGCCACTCGGGCCAGCGGCGCAGCCCCTCGGCGGCGATCGCCCCGGCGGCGTTGCCGTCGGCGCCGAAGAAATCGGTGTAGCGCCGCAGGGCCTGGCTGCCGCTGGCGAAGGCCGTCACCGGCAGGTCCCAGCTGATCACCACCGGCAGCTCGCGGGTCTCCCCAGGGGCAAGGGTGAACCGCAGGGCCAGGGCGGCACTGGCCGGGTCGTCGCGGCCGCTGCAGCGGTCGTCGCTGCTGTCCGGAATCGCACCCTCCCGGGCGAAGGGCTGCCACAGCTCGGCGCCACTACCGGCGGGATTCCAGCGGGTGCAGCGCATCAGCTCCACGCCCTCCAGCTCGGCCGGCACCGCCAGGCACCACTGGCCCTGGCCCTCGGCCAGCGGCTGCGACCGTTCTCCCTCCAGCAGCAGCCCCCGAACGTCAGCGGTGTCCAGGCGGCGGTTGCGTTGGCCCTCGGTGCGACCGATGGCCGGGAAATAGTCGTGTTCAGGACTGCCGTCATCGCGGAAATGCACCGCCGGCGAGGCCTCGGTGTTGGTGAACCAGCCGACGGTGTTGCGCCAGCTCAGCAGCAGCGACAGCGTCAGGGGCCGGCGGGTGGGGTTGTGCAGGCTCCAGCGGAACACCGCCAGGGGCAGGCTGGTGTCCCGGTAGTCGCCGGGAAGGATCGGGCTGAAGCTCTCGCAGACGACCTCGGCCCGGAACACCTGGCTGTAGCGGAACCAGCTGAGGGGGTAACGGGCGCTGTACTGACCGGTCTGATGCTGACCGTCGCTGGCGGGGTACCAGCTCCAGTCGGCCAGGGGCGCACCGTCCTTGCGGCTGTGGGTGTCATCCCTCGTGGGAGCCACCGCGAGGGCATGGGCACGGCGGTCGTCGCCGTCGCTCTCGAACAGGGCGAACTGGCAGTCGGGAATGGCGCCGTACCAGTGCTCACCACCGTCGAGGTGCCAGAGGTTGAAATCGCCGCGGGAACTGCGGCCGATGCAACCGGCCCCGAAGCCACCCAGGGGGGCCCCGTGCCAGGGCCCGTCGTCGAGGTTGCTGGCGTAGCGAACCGTGTAGGGCTTCTCCCAGCCCAGGCCGAAGGGCCGCGACCAGCTGGCGACGGGCGCCGGATCAGCGGTGGTTCCCCGTCGCCAGAGGTCCTGCAGCCCCTTCAGCCCCGGCAGCGCCATGCCCCATGCCCCATCGGCGGCCAGCATCGCAGAACAGCGCCGGCGACGGCGGCTCAGCGCGCCAGCGGGGCCGAGGAGACGAACCAGCCCGCCCCGAGGCGTCGGGCGCCATCAGCCCGCTGCTCACCCACCACGGCCCGGGGGGCATAGGTGGCCAGCACTCCCACGCCGAAGGGCAGCAGGAACACCACCCAGCCCAGCAGACCGGCCAGCAGCATGGCCTGGGAGCGGCGGCAGCCCCGGCGGACGGGGGTGGTCGGGAGTGGTGCCAAGGGTTGTGGCGAGGGGGCGAAGCGGAGGCGACACCGCCATTGTGCCACAACGTTAACTGGCATTTAACCTTGGCTCCTGTCGTCCGTCCCAAGTCGTGCGGGACCAACGGCTAAGATCCCCCGCTCCCCCGGGTTCGGACCTTGCCCAGCGCCGCGGCCGAACGCGTCCAGACCACGCCGGTCGTTGCTCCCCGGACCCGCTTCCCTTACCGCGCCGACCTGGATGGCCTGCGGGGCCTGGCGGTCCTGGCCGTCGTCGTTTATCACCTCTGTCCCCCCTGGCTGCCCGGGGGGTTCGTCGGCGTCGACGTCTTCTTCGTGCTGTCCGGTTATGTGGTCACGGGCGTGCTGCTCGCCGGCCAGCCGGCTCCGCCCCTGCCCACCCTCCTGGGCTTCTACGCCCGCCGGCTGAAACGGCTGCTGCCCAACCTGCTGCTCTGCCTTGTCAGCACAGCCCTGGCCTTCGCCGTGCTGGTGCCGCCCTCAGACCAGACCAACCGCATCTTCCGCACCGGGCTGCGGGCACTGTTCGGCTGGTCGAACGTCTACCTCAACGGCAAGGAGACCGGCTACTTCGATGTCGACACCAGCCTGAACCCCTTCACCCACACCTGGTCCCTCGGGGTGGAGGAGCAGTTCTATCTGGTGTTCCCGCTGCTGCTGCTGCTGGGCCTGGCCCTCGGCCGCGGCCGACGCCGTGGCGCCGTGCTGGTGCTGGCGGCCGCCAGCATCGCCTCCCTGCTGCACGCCAGTGGTCTGATGCGCGCCGGCTCGAGCCAGGCCTCGTTCTATCTCATGCCACCCCGCTTCTGGGAGCTGGCCATCGGTGGACTGCTCACCCTCGGACTGGAACGATTGCCGCCCCTGCCGCCCCCCCTGGCCAGGGGACTGCGGCTGTTCTCCCTGGCCCTGCTGCTCGCGTCGGTGACGCTCATCAACACGGGCTTGCCGTTCCCGCTGCCCGTCGTGGTGCTGCCGGTGCTGGCCAGCCTGCTGTTCATCACCGCCGGCCACGGCCGCGGTGCCCGCTTCCTGCCCTGGCCTCCCGCCGAACGGCTGCTGCTGGGGCTGGGGCTGCTGTCCTACTCGCTGTATCTCTGGCACTGGCCGGTCTTTGTCTTCTTCCGCCTCACCCTCGGGCTCAACACGCTCCTGCTGCGCCTGCTGGCCTGCCTGCTGGCCCTGGGGCTGGCCCTGGCGGCCTGGGCCCTGGTGGAGCGGCCCCTGCGCCGACACAAGGCAAGCACCGGCGCTGTGTTCGCCGCCGCCGCCGTGTTGCTCACGGCCGGCTGGGGGGCTGTGGATGCCCTCGCCTTTCCGATCGGCCGGGTCTTCCTGGGCAACCGCGATGTGAGGGTGCCGCGGTCCGAGCGCTACGAAACCGACACGGTGCTGGACCCCAGCGGACCGATGACCCCGCGCCGCTGCCGGGGCGATAACGGCGATGCCGCCTCCCGCGCCGAACGCTGCCACCGACCCGCTGCCGCCGGTCGGCCGACGCTGATGCTGCTGGGGGATTCCCACGGTCTGCAGTACGCCCCCATGGTGGCCGCCGTGGCGCGCCGGGAGGGCCTGGGCTTCCGGCTGGCCTGGAAGCCCGGGTGTCTGGTGCTGCCGGGGCTGCAGGCCGTCCCCGACATCCCCGGTTACAAACCCTGCACACCCTTCGTGAAGCAGGAGCTGGCCGCCGCCGAGCGACAGCTGAGGCCGGGTGATGTGCTGGTGCTGTCGTCCTTTCTGCAGCTCTACCTGTTCCCGATGGACCAGACGCTGTTCGAGGAGGCGATCCACCCGAAGCTGATCGCCGATGGCACCAGCCTCACGGCCGAGGCAGGACGGCGACGCTTCCAGCAGGAGGTGCGGGCCCTGATCCGCCGATTCGCCGACCGGGGGGTGCGTGTGGTGCTGATCCAGGACCTGCCGGTGCTGACCAGCCGCACCTTCACCTGCGAGGGAGCCCAGGCGCTGCCCTTCGCCGGGCTGATCTCGAGCGGCTGCGTGCCACCGGCAGCGGTGACGGCGACCCAGCGCCGCCAGATGCACGACCTGCTCGCCGCCACCGTCGCCGGCACCGACGCCCTGGTGTTCGATCCGGTCGAGCCTTTCCTCGATGCCGGCGGCCGGCTGCGCTACCGCGATCACCGGGGCCGATACACCTTTGTCGACGACGACCACATCACCATTTCCGCCAGCCGCGACCTGGCTCCCCGCTTCTCTGCCTTCCTGCAGCAGCAGGGGCTGGTGCCGGCGTCGCCGTTCCATGGCGGCTGAGCCGGCAATCGATGTGATCGGCGTCGGGGCCGATGGCCTCGACGGCCTGACGCCGGGCCAGTGGCAGCTGGTGCGCGACGCCGATCCCGTGGCGGCGTCGCCGCGGCTGCTGCCGGAGCTGCAGCGGCGGCTGACCGGTCCCACCCTGCTGTCGACCCGTGAACCGGGCCCGCTGCTTGAGGCCCTGGCCGCCGCCCGTCAGCGGGGGGAGCGGCCTCTGGTGCTGGCCAGCGGTGATCCCCTCTGGTTCGGCATCGGGCGGCGCCTGGCCGAACGCTTCGGTGCCGACGCCCTGCGGGTGCAGCCGGCCCCCAGTGCCCTGCAGCTGGCCTTCGCGCGCCTGGCCCGCCCCTGGCAGGACGCCGCCTGGGTGAGCCTGCACGGCCGGGATGAGCAGGCACTGGTGGCCGCCCTGGGCCGGAGGCCGGCGGCCCTGGTCGTGCTCACCGACGCGGGTGCCGGCGGCCCCGCTCCCGTGCGGGAGCTGCTGCAGGCCCAGGGGCTCAGCGCCGCCTACGCGTTCTGGCTGATGGAACGCCTCGGCCATCCCGCCGAGCGCCGCTGGCTGCTGGAGGCCCACGAACCGCTGCCCGCAGACCTGGACCCGTTGCATCTGGTGGTGCTGCTGGCCCGCCCGCCGGAGCGGCCGGATCCGGCCCGCCTGCCCCGTTTCGGCCTGGCCGATGGGCTCTGGCTGCAGCACGACGACCACCCGGGGCTGATGACCAAACGCGAGGTGCGCATCCAGCTGCTGGCCGACCTCGACCTGCCGGACCAGGGGGTGCTGTGGGACCTGGGGGCGGGAACCGGCAGCGTCGGCCTCGAGGCCCTGCGGCTCTGCCCGGGGCTGGCCCTGTGGGCCGTGGAGCGCCGCAGTGGCGGGGCCGACCTGATCAGGGCCAATGCCGAGCGGCTGGGGCTGCGGCCCACTGCCGTGCTGGAGGGGGAGGCGCTGGCACTGCTGCCCCAGCTGCCCGACCCCGACCGGGTGCTGATCGGAGGGGGCCGCGACCGACCGCAGCTGCTGCAGGCGGTGCTGCAGCGGCTGCGGCCCGGCGGGGTGGTGGTGCTGCCCCTGGCGACGCTGGAACCCCTGGCGGGCCTGCGGCCGCTGCTCGAAGCCGCTGATCTGCAGATCAGCCTCACGCAGCTGCAGATCAGTCGCGGCGTGCCCCTGGCCGAGGGGACGCGGCTGGCGCCGCTGAATCCAGTGCTGGTGCTGCGGGGTCACCGACCCTGAGCCCCAGCTCCCGGGCCCGGCCCGCCCGAAGCTCGAGAAACCCGTCGATGGTGCCCGGGGAGTAGACCACCGGACACGGCAGTCGCGGGCAGGGGGGCACGTCGGCGCTGATGGCGGCGATCCTCCCCTGTCGCAGGAACACCAGATCGAGGGGCGCGATGCACTGGTGCATCCAGACCCCCACCTGGGCCGGCGGGTCGTAGCGGAACCACATCCCCTGCCAGGGCCCCAGGGCAGGGCGCTGCATCAGGCCGCGCTGCTGCTGGGCGTGGGTGCGGGGCACCTCCAGCTCGAAGCAGCCCTGGGGCACACACCAGCGGGCCTCCACCGGCAGGTACTGGGGCGGCGGCGGCGGGGCGGTGATGGGCAAGACAGCTCAGAAGGGAGTGTGGCGCAGCCCGTAGCCGCGGCCACGGACGGTGTGGATCAGACGGCGTTCGCCGTCGGCCTCCAGCTTGAGCCGAAGGTACCGGATGTAGACCTCGATGACATTGCCGCCGCCGGCGTCCTCGGTCTGCCCCCACACCTGGCTGAGGATCTCGTCGCGGCTCACGGTCTGGCCGCGGTGTTCCAGCAGCAGCAGCAACAGCGCGTACTCCCGGGCGGTGAGCAGCACCTCGCGCCGGCCGCGCCACACCCGCTGCTGCACAGGATCCAGCCGCAGATCCCCCTCTTCCAGCAGCCGGGGGGGCGCCGTCGGACCGGCGGAACCCCGGCGATGCAGCCGCAGACGCCGCAGCAGATCACTGGGGGGGGCCGACCGCAGCCAGAAATCGCTGGCTCCGGCCTCGAGGCAGAGGCTGCGGGCGGCGATGGTGTCGTCGTCGACCTCCAGCAGCAGCGACAGCGCGCCCCCCGGTTCCTGGTCAGCAAGGCTGCGCAGGGGGGCCGCCAGATCGATGGCCTCGGCCGAGAGCACGATCGCGAGCAGATCGGCCGGCAGCGCCCCTGTGGCCACCGCCGCCACCGCCGCCGACCGATCCCAGGTGAGGGTGGCGTATCCCGAGGCCTCGAGCCTGCCCGCCAGGGCCGTGGCGGCAGGCCCGACCAGCAGCAGCCGACCGGGGATTGCCTCAGCGGTCATGGGGCACCGGCAGGGGCACCGGGCTTGGCCACGTGGGGCAGGCCCCAGCCCAGCTTCTCGCCGAGCACCCGGAAGAACTCATGGTCCTGCAGCCGCAGGAAACGGGCGGGGGTGTCGCTGCGGCGGATCAGCACCCGGTCTTCGGGCCATACGTAGCAACCGGCACTGCCGTCCACGACCATCATCAGCCGTTCGGGCGTGGCCGGGAAGATCGTCACCGGTTCGCTGTCGCTGAACACCAGGGCCCGCGACGCCAGCGAGTGGGGACAGATGGGCGCCAGCTCCAGCACGGGGCAGTCGGGGGCGATCACCGGCCCGCCGGCACTGAGGGCATAGGCCGTCGAGCCTGTGGGAGTCGAGAGGATGACCCCGTCGGCCGAGATGTCAACGGGCGCATGGCGGCCGATGGCGATCTCGAAATGACACATGCTGGTGAGCGGTTCCCGGTGCAGGGCCATCTCGTTGAGGCAGAGCACCTCCCAGCGGCGCTGATCCCCCCGCAGCACGGTCACCAGCAGCGTCGTGCGGTCCTCGACGCTCCAGCGGCCCTCCAGCACCTGCTCGAGGGCCGTGTCGAGGTGGTCGAGGTAGGTCTCGGCCAGGAAGCCGAGATGGCCGGTGTTGATGGTCAGCATCGGCACCCCCAGGGGGGCCGTCTGACGGGCCGCCGAGAGCACGGTGCCGTCCCCCCCCAGCACGATCGCCACGGCCATGTCGCGGCGGAAGGAGGCCGGCACGCAGGCCATGTGGCCCAGGGTGCGCAGATGCTGGTCTGGATTGGCGAAGCCCACCATGCCGCCGGCGCTGCTGGTGCGCACCACATCCCAGCCCCCCTGCTGCAGGCGGGCTTCGATGCGTTCAGCGGTGCTGACGGCCAGAGCCTTGCCGTCGTTGACGATCAGTCCGGCACAGGGCACCGATCGAAGACCAGCCAGGGCACTGAATCCTACGGGCGACGGCCCGCACAACCTCAGAACTGCTCCAGAAACCGCAGGTCACTGTTGTAAAGGCGTCGGATGTCATCGATGCCGTGTCGCACCATGCAGAACCGCTCGACCCCCAGACCGGCGGCGAAGCCGCTCCAGCGCTCCGGGTCAAGGCCCAGCCCCTCCAGCACCGCCGGATCGACCATGCCGCAGCCCATCACCTCGAGCCAGCGGCCGCGCCACTGCACATCGACCTCGGCGCTGGGTTCGGTGAAGGGGAAGTAGCTGGCCCGGAAACGCACCGGCAGGTCGCCGAAGAAGGCCCGCAGAAAGTGGGTGACGGTGCCGCGCAGATGGCTGAAATCGAGGCCTTCGTCGATGGCCAGCACCTCCACCTGGTGAAACACCGGCGAATGGGTGGCGTCGACGGCATCGCGGCGGTAGACCCGACCGGGGGCGATCACCCGCACCGGAGGCGCGTTCTGCTCGAGATGGCGGATCTGCACGGGTGAGGTGTGGGTGCGCAGCAGCTGGCCGTCAGGCAGATAGAAGGTGTCCTGCATGTCCCGCGCCGGATGGTCGGCGGGGATGTTCAGCGCCTCGAAGTTGTAGTGATCGGTCTCGATGTCGGGCCCCTCCACCACCCGGTAGCCGAGGCCGCAGAAGATGTCGACGATGGCGTCGGTGGTGCTCAGCAGCGGATGGCGATGCCCCGGCGGCACATGGCTGGGGGGGAGGGTGACGTCGATCGTCTCGGCGGCGATCCGCTCGGCCAGGGCCGCCTGGCGCAGGCCGGCCTGACGCTGCTGCAGCAGGGACTGCAGCTGCTCCTTGAGCACGTTGGCCCGCTGGCCCACCAGGGGTCGCTGGTCGCCGGGCAGGCGTCCCATGGCCCCGAGCACCCCGGACAGGCGCCCCTTCTTGCCCAGCAGATCGATGCGCAGCTGTTCGAGGGCGGCGGCATCGGCCGCCGCGGTGATGGCCTGGCTCGCCTCCCGCTCCAGGGCATCGAGCTGGCCGGTCAGCTCCTCCAGGGTCAGGGTGGTGCTCACGGCCGGGTCAGAACCAGAGAGCGGCACTGTACGGACCGGGCCGTCATCCGACGGCCCGGTTAGCTTGCCCCGGTCGCCGTCGCCAGCCATGGCCGATCCGCTGCGGATCCTGATCAGCAACGACGACGGCGTCTTCGCCGAGGGCATCCGCTGCCTTGCCCGCGAGGCGGCCGCCCGAGGCCACCGGGTCACGGTCGTCTGTCCCGACCAGGAACGGTCGGCCACCGGCCACGGCCTGACCCTTCAGAGCCCGATCCGGGCCGAACGGGCCGATGGCCTCTTCGAGGGCGACATCGAAGCCTGGGCCTGCAGCGGCACCCCCTCCGACTGCGTCAAGCTGGCCCTGGGGCGGCTGCTGCCCAGCCCCCCCGATCTGGTGCTGTCGGGCATCAACCACGGTCCCAACCTGGGGTCCGACGTCTTCTATTCCGGCACCGTGGCCGCCGCCATGGAGGGCACCCTCGAGGGCCTGCATGCCCTGGCGGTGAGCAGCGCCTGCTTCGACTGGCGCCAGTTCGACGGCGCGGCCCGCCAGGCCCTCGATGTGGCCGAAGCGGCCCTCGCGGGCGGCTGGCCCGAGGGTCTGCTGCTCAACCTCAACGTGCCGGCGGTGCCCGCCGAACGCATCGGTCCCCTGCGCTGGTGCCGGCCCGCGGTGCGGCGCTACGTCGATCAGTTCGACCAGCGCCACGACCCCCGCGGCCGGGCCTACTACTGGCTCGCCGGCGAAGTGGTGAACGACCTTGAGGCCCTGGGCTCAGGCCCCCGCGACTGGCCCACGGATGTGGCCCAGGTGCAGGCCGGTGGCGTCGCCCTCACCCCCCTGCAGCCCGATCTCTTCTGGCGCCATGGCCTCGACGCCCTGCCACCCTTGCCCGGCGCAGCCTCCTAGGGCCGCTGGATGCGCTGCAGCAGCCAGAGGGTGACCCAGAGGCCGATCAGATGGCCGGTGAGCACCTGGGTGTTGGCCAGCACCGAGAACATCTCCAGGGAGGTGATGGCGTTGTTGCCCATTCCGGCGGAGCCGGCGAAACCGGGCTGCTGCAGCGAGGCCTGGAAGGTGAGGCTGCCGGCGAGGGCCTGATAGCCCACCACCCCCAGGGTGACGCCCCCGAGACTGGCGAGGATATGGCGCTTGAGCCGGGCCGTCGTCTCCCCACGGGAGGGCCGGGCGCCGCCGCCGTTGAGGTTGCGTCCCAGGGCGATGAGCCCCCAGTCCTGCCACACCGACCAGGCCAGCAGCAGCAGGGAGAGGGTCGTCATCGACAGACCCGGCCCCAGGCCGATGGCCCGTTCGCGGTTGCGGATGAGTTCGGCTCCGAGGCTGTTGAAGGTCAGCACCCCCAGACAGACCACCGCCATGGAGAGCTGGGACCAGAAGGTGATCCAGCCGAGGCCGCGGAAGGCCGCGCTGATGCGCTGCAGATCGAGTCGGTCGGCCAAGGGCGAAGCCGGCGGCGGCGTCCCCAAGTTGCCATGGGAGGATGCACCAGGCACGGCCGATCGCGTTGATTCCCCTGCGCTCACCCCAGCAGGCCGCCACGCCCACGGCCCTGGCCCTCGGCAGCTTCGATGGTCTCCATGCCGGCCACCGCCGGGTGATCGCCGCGGCCGTGGCCGCAGCCTGCGAACGCCCCGGGCTGGTGCCCACGGTGGTCTCGTTCTGGCCCCATCCGCGGGAGGTGCTGGCCGGCGAACCGCGGCTGCGGCTCGACCTGCCCGACGAGAAACTGGAGCTGCTGGAGCCCCTCGGCATCGCCCAGCTCGTGCTGGTGCCCTTCGACCGCGCCCTCGCCCTGCTCAGCCCTGCCGCATTCGTCGAGCAGGTGCTGGTGCGGCAGCTGCAGGCCGGTGCCGTGGCGGTGGGGGAGAACTTCCGCTTCGGGCACCGCCGCAGCGGCGGGCCCGATGAGCTGAGACGGCTGGGGGAAGCCGCCGGGATGACGGTGTCGGTGCTGCCCCTGCTCGATGACCGCGGCGATCGCATCAGCAGCAGCCGCATCCGGGCGGCCCTGGCGGCGGCCGACCTGGCTGAGGCGGCACGGCTGCTGGGACGGCCCTACCGCTTCCGGGGACTGGTGGTGAAGGGGCGGGGTCTGGGACGGGGCCTCGGCTGGCCCACCGCCAACCTGCAGGTGGACGGTCGCAAATGCCTCCCCGCCGAAGGCGTCTACGCCGCCTGGGTGCACCGTGACGGCGGCGAGGCGCTGGCGGCGGTGATGAACCTGGGCCGCCAGCCGACCATCGACCCCGAAGCCCCCTCCGCCGTTGAGGTTCATGTGCTGGACCGGAACCTGGAGCTCGACGGCACCTGGCTGACGGTGGAACCCACCGCCCGTCTGCGCAGCCAGCAGACCTTCCCCTCCCTGGAGGCGCTGGCCGCCCAGATCGCCCACGATGCGGCCGACGCCCGACGGCGGTTGCTTGCGCCGGAGGGTCAGGCCGCCGGGTAGGCGTGGGTGAGCCCCCAGGCGATGAAGGCGGCGATGCCACCCAGCAGCACCGCCCCCCAGATCACGACCTGCATGGGGCTGTCGGCACTGGTGACGGCGGGCAGGGGAGTCGCCGGCCGGGTCTCGCCGGACGGGGTTGGGGCGTCGGCCACAGGCCAGGCATGCTTTTGCCCAGGCTAGACAGGAGTCGCCGCCACCGCCCAGACCCCTGACCGCCGCCCCGACGCCCCTGCTGCGCCTGCTCGACGCCAACCTCAACCGCGCCCGGGAGGGCCTGCGGGTGGCCGAGGACTGGGCCCGTTTCGGCCTCCACCGCCGGGACCTGGTCGAAGCCTTCAAGGATCTGCGGCAGCAGCTCGGCCGTTGTCACCGTTCCGAGTACCGCCTGGCCGGCCACAGCGCCGGGGATGTGGGGGCCGGTCTGGGGCATCCGGCCCAGGAGGGGCGCACGGAGCCGGCCCAGGTGGTGGCGGCCAACTGCGCCCGGGCCCAGGAGGCCCTGCGGGTGCTGGAGGAGTACGGCCGGGGGCTGGACCCTGACCTGGCCGCCACCGCCGCCCGGGTGCGCTACCGCCTCTACGACCTCGAGGTCAGGCTGCTGGCCTGCCAGGAGCGGCGGCAACGCCTGGCCCAGGCGCGGCTGTATCTGATCACGGCTGCCGTGCCCGACCCGATCAGTGTGGTTGACCAGGCACTGCAGGCCGGCCTGCGGCTGGTGCAGTACCGCTCCAAGCAGACCGATGACCGCAGCCGCTACCGGGAAGCGGTGGCCCTGCGGGACCGCTGCGCCGACCACGGGGCCCTGTTTCTGGTGAATGACCGCCTGGACCTCGCCCTGGCGGTCGAGGCCGACGGCGCCCATCTGGGCCAGGACGATCTGCCGCCCGAGGTGGCGCGGCGCCTGCTGGGGCCCGACCGGTTGCTCGGCCGCAGCACCCATGCCCTGGACCAGCTGAATGCGGCCGTGGCTGGCGGCGCCGACTACACCGGCGTCGGCCCCGTTCACGCCACCCCCACCAAGCCGGGCCGGCAACCGGTGGGCTTCGGCTACCTGGAGCAGGCGGTGGCGGCAGCGGTGCGCCCCGCCTACGCCATCGGCGGCATCGACCTCAGCAACATCGATGCCGTGCTGGGTACCGGCATCTTCGGGGTGGCGGTGGTGCGGGCCGTGATGGAGGCCAGGGATCCGGCCGCCGCCACCGCCGCGCTGCTGGAGCGGATCGAAGCCCACCCCGTCGCCGGGCGGAGGGGTCCATGAACGCCGATCGCCCGATGCATGTTCAAATCAACGGGGAAGGGCGCTCATGTTCCGCCGGCCTCACCCTCGAGGCCCTGCTGCTGGAACTCGGCTACCGACCACAGCTGGTGGTGGTGGAGTTCAACGGCGAGATCGTGCCGCGGCGCCAGTGGGGCCAGCAGGCGGTGCACGACGGCGACCGCCTCGAGATCGTGACCATCGTGGGGGGCGGCTGACCGCACCCGCCCAACCGGCGGAGGTTCCTACGATTCAGCCTGTTAGACCAGCGAGGTCGTCTCCATGGCCCGCAGTTTCCGTTCCCCGCTCCGGCGTCTGATGCGTCTGTTCACCCTCTCGCTGCTGCCGCTGCTCGCGGCCGGCCTGTTCACAGTGGTGGCCCCCCAGCCGGCCCAGGCCGCCAGTGGCGGACGCATCGGTGGCGGCAGCTTCCGCTCCTCGAGCCCCTCCTTCCGGAGTGGCGGCAGCTACGGCGGCGGCGGGTCCTACGGCGGTGGTTACCGAGGCGGCTATGGGGGGGGATACGGGGGCGGCCTCGGCTTCCCGTTCCTCATCCCCTTCGGCTTCGGCTTCGGTGGTGCCGGCCTGTTCGGATTCCTGATCCTGATGGCCGTGGTGGGCGTGTTGCTGAACGGCCTGCGCGGGGCCATGGGAGGCGGCAGTGCCATGGGGCTGCCCACTGAGGCCACCGACGGTCCCGTGACGGTGGCTCAGATGCAGATCGGCCTGCTGGCCTCCGCCCGCGACCTGCAGAACGACCTGCGCCGCTCGGCCCGCACGGCCGACACAGGCACGAGCGCCGGCCTGCAGCAGGTGCTGCAGGACACCACCCTGGCGCTGCTGCGCCATCCCGACCAATGGGTCTACGCCAACGGCGAGGTGGGCCAGGTGCCGTTCAATGCCGCCGAGGCCACCTTCAACCGCCTGTCGATGGCCGAACGCAGCAAGCTCAGCAGTGAGGTGACCACCAACGTCGACGGCCGTCGCCGGGCCGAGGCCGACGCGGCCGTGCGGGCCGGCGATGCCGATGCCACCAACGACTTCATCGCGGTCACGCTGCTGGTGGCCAGCCGCCGTCCCATCCCCCTCAAGCCGGTCGATTCGGCCGACCAGCTGCGCGAGGCCCTGCGGGTGCTCGGGTCGGTGCCCTCCTCCGAGCTGCTGGCCCTGGAGGTGATCTGGCAGCCCGACGCCGAGGGTGACGTGCTTGAGGCCAGTGAACTGCTGACCGCCTACCCGCAGCTCAGGCACCTCTGACGCCGGCGACGTCGATCAGCTCGGCCGCCAGCCGCTCGGCACTGCGCCAGGCGCCCTCGACCCGGCCGAAGCCGGGTCCGGAGACGTAGTCCCCACAGAAGGCCACGCGGCTCAGGGCACAGAGCATGAGGTCGGGGGGCAGACCGGGAGCCAAGGGAAAGGCCGCCCCCCAGCGCATCAGCTGCCGGTTGTCGCTGCGCCGCAGGCTGGCCGCCATGGCAGGCGTCAGCCAGGGCTCCAGGGCGTCACATAGCATGGCCGCCAGGCGCTGGATCACCTCCGCCTCCTCCACCTCGCGGGGGGGAAGGGTCTGCAGCAGGGCCACCGCCGAACGGGAGCCATAGACGCTGAGGTGCTCGGTCGCGAAGACGGTGCTGGAGTGGGCCACCAGGGTGCAGCGACCATCCCCGAGGGGCAGGATCCGCAGCCTTGAGAGACCGAAGCGCTGGCGGGCGGCGGCATCGAATTCCAGCAACCGGAACGGCAGCGCACACCAGTCAGCGGCGGCGGGGGGTTCACACACCACCAGGAGGTTGCTGCGGGGCTCCACCCGGATCGCGGCAATGCGTTCGAGGGCATGGTTGAGGCGGGCATCCCCCAGGTCGGCGGCGGCCCGACGCAGGGGCGCTTCATCCCAGCCGAGCACCAGGCGGCTGCGGGGGTGTGCCGGCAGGGTGCTGCTGAGCACCAGCCAGTCGGCCTCCGCCAACGGCGCACCATCGGCATCCAGCAGACACCAGCCCCCCTGCGGGCGCGGCTGCAGGTGACGCACCAGCTGGCCGAAGACCGGGGTCACCCCCTCGCCGGCCAACTGCAGCAATGCCGTGCAGAAACGGTCCATTCCGTCTGGGGCGATCAGCAGGCGCCCCTCGACGAGGGGGTCGTGGCAACCGGCCAGCAACTGCTGCGTCTCCCCCTGCAGCAGAGCGACGGGATCGTCGAAGGGTGCCAGGGCATCTGCGGCGAGCAGGGGCTCCAGCAGCAGCGGGGGCTCGGCCACAGCGAGGTTCAGCAGCGGCGCGCCATGGTCGAAGCGCAGATCGGCGTCGTGGCGCGAGCGGCGACTGGCAGTGCGCCCCCCCGGCCCGCGACCGATCTCCCAGAGGGTGATGGGCCCGGGCCAGGCCAGCTGCCGCAGGCGGGCCGCCAGGGCGCAGCCCGCCGCCCCCGCACCGATCACCGCCAGCCGCTGGCCCTGGGCACCCATACCGGCACCGTAGCGACGGCGGACCCGTGGGCGACCATGGGCCCCTGCGCACCTCCCTCCGGATGAGCCTGGCCAGGTTCTGGCGTCCCGTCTCCCTTGAGCAGCTGCTGCAGGAGCGCTGCAGCGGCCTCTCCGACGTGCGGCTGCTGCTGGCGGTGCTGGTGGTCTTCAGCCACTCCTGGCCGCTGCTGCTGGGCCCCGAGGCCGAGGTGAGCCTGGGACCGCTGCAGCCGGGCGCCATGGCCGTGCGGGCCTTCATGGTGCTTTCGGGCCTGCTGGTGGCCCGCAGCGCCCGGCGCCATCCACCGCTGTCGTTCCTGCGCCGACGGCTGCTGCGGCTGTACCCCGGGGTGCTGGTGGCCCAGCTGGTGACGGTGCTGCTGATGCTGCCCCTGTTCGCCTGGGCCGTGCGGGTGCCCTATCTGCCGAGCCTGGGCGGCGACCGGGGAGGCCTGCGCTATCTGCTGGCCAACCTGTCGCTGCTGGTCAAGCAGTCGGCGCTGCTGCCGTTCACCGACCTGTTCCCCTACCGGGGGGCCTTCAACGGCTCCCTGTGGACCCTCTGGCCCGAAGCCTGCGGCTACGTGCTGCTGCTGCTGTTCGTGGGTCTGCTGGCCCTGCCGGGGCGGGCCTGGCTGCTCACCCTGGCCGTGCTGTTCGTGGCCACGGCGGTGCCGGCGGTGCTGGGGCTGCTCAGCCTGGTGGCGCCGCCGTTCCTGCTGGTGGATGGCCTGACGATCTGGCTGGGGGTGTACCTGGTGGCGGGGGTTCTGCTGGCGCGCTGGGCTCCGCGGATCCCGCTGGCCCCCCTGCCGGGACTCCTGGCGGGCCTCATCCTGCTGCTGCTGGCCCTGTGGGGGGGATTCCCGCGGGTGCTGTTCGAAGCCATCTCGCTGCTGCTGGGGCCCTACGGACTCCTCTGCCTGGCGAGGGCCCTGGCCGGCCTCGGGCGCCTGCCGGGAGATTTCTCCTACGGGGTCTATGTCTATGCCTTTCCCTGCCAGCAGATGCTGGCGGCCCTGCTGGGGAAGCATCTGCAGCCCTGGAGCTTCTTCGGCCTGTCGCTGCTGCTGGTGCTGCCCCTGGGGGTGGCCAGCTGGTTCTGGGTGGAGCGGCCGGCCCTGGCCTGGGCGAGGCGCCTCGATCAGCGCTGAGCGCCCAGGATGCGCAGGGCAGCCATCGCCGCCCCGTAACCGTTGTCGATGTTGACCACCGTCAGGCCGGGGGCGCAGCTGGCCAACATCCCCTCGAGGGCCGCCCGGCCGCCGGCGCTCACGCCGTAACCGACGCTGACCGGCACGGCGATCACCGGCTGGGGCAGCAGCCCGGCCACCACGGTGGGGAGGGCCCCCTCCATCCCCGCGCAGGCGATCAGCACCCGCCGCTGCCGCAGCCCAGGCAGCACCTCCAGCAACCTGTGCAGCCCCGCCACCCCCACGTCCAGCAGCCGCTCGCAGCTGATGCCATGGCAGGCCAGGGCCAGTTCGGCCTCGGCCACAACGGTGCGGTCGCTGCTGCCACCGCTCAGCAGGGCCACCGGGGGTGGTCCCTGGGATGGCGGCGGCAACGACCCGAGGGTGAGGCAGCGGGCCTGGTCGTGGATCACCACCGCGGGCAGCCGGGCCTGGACCTCGGCGGCCTTGGCCGGATCGACCCTGGTGACCAGCGTCAGGCGGTCCGCCGCCGCAAAGGCCTGGGCAATGGCCACGATCTGGCCGGCGGTCTTGTGTTCACCCCAGACGGCCTCGACCATGCCCAGCCGTTCGGGCCGCTGCAGATCGAGGCGGTGCTCGGGAGAGGCCATCGTCAGAGAGTGAGCGTCACAGGGCCGGACGCTCCCAGATCTGCTCCACCAGGGCAGGAGTGACCCAGAGGGCCTGATGGCGGGCGGCCTGGGCCAGGTCGGCCTCCAGGGCACTCTGGTCAGCGGCGGTCCAGAAACCGGCCTGGGCCAGACGGGGCGGGTAGGCCGCCAGAAAATCCAGCAGCCACCGGGCCTTGGGGTCCTGGCCCGTGCCACAGGCCATCAGGCTGCGGGCCTGCAACAGGCGCAGCCCCCGGGCCTCGAGGAGTGCCGGCAGACGGCCGGCCACATCAGGATCGCCCCCTTCAGAACGCCAGTGGGCGACGGTGCGTTCGACAAAACGGGCGACGCCCCCATCGGAGGGATGCAGCGAAAAGGTGTCCCATCGCACGTAGTCATGCAGCACCAGGCGCCCCCCCGGACGCAGGGCGGTGGCGATGTGGGAGAGCAGCGGTTCCAGCCTCGGCAGAAAGAGACACAGCCAGCGGCACCAGGCGCCATCCCAGCAGCCGGGGTCCGGCAGGGGGACCCCGTCGTCCAGGGCCAGGTCGAACGGCAGGACCTCCAGCTGAGGCAGCCGACGCTCCTCCGCCTGGCGGCACAGATGCGTCAGGTAGTCCGGCGAACGGTCGATGGCCAGCACCCTGCCACCGGGGCCCACCAGGGTCGCCAGATCAAGGCTGGCGAAACCGGGGCCGCAGCCGAGATCCAGCAGCCGCTGGCCGGCCGTGAACCCCGCCCGCCGCCAGGCGGCCAGGGTCTCGTCACGCCAGATGGCGTGCTGCCGCTCCAGCCGCTGCCGCTCGGCGGGATGGGTGCCCAGGGCATAGGAGCCGTCGGCCATCCGCCGGTGGGACGTGCTGGGCTGAGCCTATCGACCCGGGCCGGGGGGAGTTGCGAAACAGGTCTTGAACTTTTCCCCGGGGATTCCAGACCCGGGCGCTCAGGGGACTTGGATTGAGAGTGCCCCTCTGTGTGCGCCGGTTCGTCCCGGCAACGAAGGCCATGACCGCAACCGTGACCCGACCCGACGGGGAAGGCAGTGTCCAGGTGCACCAGGACGCCGGCCTGCGCATCGAAGAAGGCGCTCTGGTGATCGCCGTGTACGGCAAGGGAGGAATCGGCAAGAGCACCACCTCCTCCAACCTCTCGGCAGCGTTCTCCAAGCTCGGCAAACGCGTGCTGCAGATCGGCTGTGATCCCAAGCACGACAGCACCTTCACCCTGACCAAGCGGATGGTGCCGACGGTCATCGACATCCTCGAGACCGTTGACTTCCACACCGAAGAGCTGCGACCCGAGGACTTCGTCTTCGAGGGGTTCAACGGCGTGCAATGCGTCGAATCCGGTGGGCCGCCGGCGGGCACCGGCTGCGGTGGCTACGTCACGGGCCAGACCGTGAAGCTGCTCAAGGAGCACCACCTGCTGGAGGACACCGATGTGGTGATCTTCGACGTGCTGGGTGATGTGGTGTGTGGTGGTTTTGCTGCGCCCCTGCAGCACGCCCACTACTGCCTGATCGTGACGGCCAACGATTTCGACTCGATCTTTGCGATGAACCGGATCATCGCCGCCATCCAGGCGAAGGCCAAGAACTACAAGGTGCGCCTCGGTGGTGTCGTCGCCAACCGCAGCCGCGACACCGACCAGATCGACCGCTTCAACGAACGGGTCGGGATGAAGACCATGGCCCACTTCCCCGACCTCGACGCGATTCGCCGCTCGCGACTGAAGAAGTGCACCATCTTCGAGATGGAGGCCAGCCCCGAGGTGGAAGCTGTTCAGAACGAATACCTCAACCTGGCCCGCCGCATGCTCGAAAGTGTCGAGCCCCTGGAGGCCGAATCCCTCAAGGACCGCGAGATCTTTGATCTGCTGGGCTTCGACTGAACGCCCGGCAGGGCCGGTCGCTCAGTCGAGTCGGTAGCCCAGTTCGGCCAGGCGGCCGGGTTTCTGGCGCCAGTGGGGCACCACTTTCACGAACAGCTCCAGGTACACGGGGCCGCCCACCACCGTCTGCATCTGCAGGCGGGCCCCCCGCCCGATCTCGCGCAGCATCGACCCCCCCTTGCCGATGAGGATGCCCTTCTGGCTGCTGCGTTCCACCAGAACCGTGGCCAGCACCGCCGTGCGGGGGCCATCGGCCTCGACCCGCTCGATCTGGACCGCCACCGAGTGGGGCACCTCCTCGCGGGTGTGGTGCAGCACTTGCTCACGGATCAGTTCCGCCAGCAGCACCCGTTCGGGCTGGTCGCTGACCGTGTCGGCAGGGTAGAGGTGGGGCCCTGGCGGCAGCAGGGGCTCGAGGGTCGCCACCAGCGACGGGCAGCCTTCACCACTGAGGGCACTGAGGGGCAGCAGCGGTGCCTCCGGGAGGGCGTCCCGGTAGCTGGCGATGAGCGCCTCCCGCTCCTCCGCGGCCACAAGGTCCTGCTTGTTCAGGCCCAGCACCACCGGCTGGGGAATCTGCCGCAGCAGGTCAAGCACAAACCCATCCCCACGGCCCATGGGCACGCTGCCGTCCATTAGGGCCAGCACCACATCGACCTCACCGATGCTCTGCCGCGCCATCTGCACCAGCCGCTCCCCCAGCAGATGGTGGGGCTTGTGGATGCCCGGGGTGTCGAGCAGCACCAGCTGAGCCGACGCGGTGGTGAGGATGGCGCGCAGACGATGGCGGGTGGTCTGGGCCACGGGGGAGGTGATGGCGACCTTCTCGCCCACCAGGTGGTTGAGCAGCGTCGACTTGCCCACGTTCGGCCGACCCACCAGGGCCACGAAACCGGAGCGGAAGCCCTCCGGGGTTGACGGCAGCGCTGTGGAGATGGTCATGCTTCCAGTGTGGGCTGCCGTCGGTCTTCGCCCCATAGCCTGGGGATCCCCCGCGTTGCCCGTCGGCCATGTCCGCCCCCTCCGTCAGCTTTGAGCAGGCCCTGGAGCGTGCCGCCCTCTGGTGTGGCGCCTGGGAGGCCGGCGAACTGAGCGACGAGGTGCTGGCCGATCGGGTGGCCGAACTGATCGACAGCCGCGATGGAGCCCGCGGATTCTTCGTCGTCAGCCTGCCATCCGAAAACCCGCTGATGGACCGACTGCCGGAACCACTGCTGGCGGCCCTGCGCCAGGGGGGGGCCGCGGTGGTGGATCTGACGGCCCGCAACCTGGCCATGAGCACAGCGATGGTGCTGACCCACGGGCGCTCGGGTGCCGATGAGCAGCGCCTGGGATCGGAACGGGTGGCGCGCCGCTGCGGCGACCTGCTGCGTCAGCTCGATTCGAGCCTGGTGAAGGTCAGACTCGAAACCCTGCTTGAGGCGACGGCAGGACGGGGCGACGACGTGGGCTTCCTGCAGCGCTGGGGGTACGACGCCGAACAAAAATCCGCCATCGCCAGCGCGGTGCTGGCGGTGGCGGATTGAGGAGTCTGGCCTGATAGACAGGCGCAGGGAGAGGATCAGTCGCGGCGGGCACCACCGTTGAGGGCGATGATCAGCCGCAGAATGAAGATGAACAGGTTGATGTAGGTGAGATACATCCCCAGGGCGCCGACCAGATATTGGTCATCGCGGTACTGGCGGGGCATCGTGTAGAAGTCGACAAAGGCCGCTCCCACGAACAGGATCGTGCCGAAACCGGCAATCAGAAGTTCAAAACCGCCGCCGCCGAAGCCGGGGACGAACAGGCTGCCCACCAGCTGAACCACCATCGCGATCAGCAGGCCGACGATCCCGAGACCGACAACACCACTGAGGGCCTGGCCGACACTGTCACTCATGCGACGGCCTGCCACCGAGGCCACCACGAAGGTGAGGCCGGTGGCCAGGGCCGCCGTGCCGACAGCGCCGATGCCGGCACTGCCGATGGCCAGGGACACAAGCCCGCTGAGGGTGAAACCGGTCAACAGGCTGTAGACGGCCAGCAGAGGCAGGGCCGTGCCGTTGTTGCCCCGCTGGGCGACGTTCTGGGCCACGAAGAACAGCACCAGGTTGCCGATCAGGGCCACCCAGAACAGGGGCATGAACAGCGGGGTGGCGATCATCGAAAGGCCGCCCATCACCCCGAGGGCCGTGAGGATCATGCCCCCGCCCACGTAGGGCAGGGCACGGTTGACCACATTGGGGCCGACGAGGGCACTGCTCTGGGCCTCGCGGATGGCCTCCTGGAAATCACTGCTGGCCGGCATGGCGCGTCAGGTGAGGAATCTGCATCCCATGCTGGCAGCTGCAACCGCCTTCCGCTGCACCACCGGGTTCGGATCTCCGCCGCCGCCGCCGTGGTCAGCCGCGGCGCTGCTGCGCATCCCGGCGTCCATAGGCCTCCACCAGCCGCTGGACGAGGGGATGACGCACCACATCGGCCGCGGTCAGCTGACAGATGGCGATGCCTTCGACACCCTCCAGCACCTGGGCAGCTTCGACGAGACCGCTGAGCTGACCGGGGGGCAGGTCGATCTGGGTGGGATCGCCGGTGACAACCATGCGCGAGTTCTCCCCCAGACGGGTGAGCACCATGCGCATCTGGGCACAGGTGGTGTTCTGCGCTTCATCGAGGATCACGAAGGCATCGCTGAGGGTGCGACCACGCATGTAGGCCAGCGGAGCCACCTCGATGGTGCCCTTCTCGAGCAGCGCGGCGGTGCGTTCACTGCCGACGAGACCATGCAGGGCGTCGTAGAGGGGGCGCAGGTAAGGGTCCACCTTCTGCTGGAGATCCCCCGGCAGGAAGCCGAGGCGCTCGCCCGCTTCGACGGCGGGCCGCGTGAGCACGATGCGCTCGACCCGGCGCTCGCCGAGAGAGCGGACGGCCTGCACCACGGCCAGAAAGGTCTTGCCGGTGCCGGCTGGCCCCAGGGCCAGGGTCAGGTCGTGGCGTTCCATCGCCTCGACGTAATGGCGCTGGCGCAGGGTGCGGGGCCGCAGCAGCCGCCCGTTCTGGCCGCGCGCAAGCACCTGCTGGCTCATCGCCTGGTGTTCGGCGGCCCTGCCGCTGTCCAGGGCATGCAGGGAGGTGTTCAGATCGACCTGCGTCACGGCCTGCCCCTCCGACCAGAGGGGACGCAGCAGCTCGACAAGGGCTGTGCAGCGCTCCAGCTGACGGGGGCGACCGTCAAGGTGAAGCTCCAGCCCCCTGAGCACCAGCCGCGCCCCTGTCAGGTCGGCAAGGCGCCGCAGGTTCGACTCCCCGGGGCCCGCCAGGGCCAGGGCCGCCGCAGGATCCGGGAGATCGATGCGCCCATGACGCAGGCCGTCGTGGCCGTCCATGGGGCCGCTCAGGCTTCGGCGGCCGTCTCCTCAACGGTGTCGGCCGATTCTTCGGCAGGTGCCTCAGCGGCGGCAGCAGCCTCAGCGGCGGCAGCGGCTTCGGCGGCGGCAGCTTCAGCCGCAGCCTTGGCGGCCGCACGGACCTCGGCCTCGCGGGCCGCAGCCTGACGGGCCTTGCCGACGATCTCGGCCGGACGCACCGTCTTGGTCAGCAACCCACCCTTCTCCAGCAGCATCCGCACGGTGTCGCTGGGCTGGGCACCCTGGTCAAGACGTCGGCGCAAGCCCTCGGTGTTCAGGCGGGTTTCGTCGGTGCGGGGGTTGTAGAACCCCAGCTCCTCCAGGGGCCGGCCATCGCGCCGGCTGGTGCTGTTGCAGGCCACGATCCGGAAGCTGGTTTCCCGCTTCTTGCCGAAGCGCTTCAGTCGGAGCGTGATCATCGGAACCCTTCTGGACGTGATGGAACAATCCAACAGCTTACCTGCACGCTGACCTCAGAGGTCGGCGAAGCCCTTCCGCGGCTTGTCGGGACGCTGACGACGCCGGGGGGCCGAGCCGCCGCGGGCCGGCATGCCGGGCATTCCCATGCCAGGCATGCCTGGCATCCCGGGCATGCCACCTCCACGGGACATCTGCTGCATGAAGCCACGCATCTTCTGAAAATCGGCCAGCACCTTGTCGACCTCCGCCGGGCTGTGGCCGCTGCCGCGGGCGATGCGCCGCCGTCGCGACGGCTGCCCCGCCAACAGATCGGGATCCTGCCGTTCGGCCGGTGTCATCGAACCGATCATCGCCTCGATGCGCTTGAGCTGGGCCTCGCCCTGGCGCAGCATCCCGTCGTCGATCTTGTTCATTCCGGGGATGAGCTTCATCAGCCCGCCCAGGGACCCCATGCGCTTGATCAGGCGCATCTGCTGCAGAAAGTCCGAAAAGTCGAAGCTGGCATCCTGCAGCTTGCGCTGCATGCGCTCGACATCGGCGATCTCGACTTCCTTCTGGGCCTTTTCGACCAGGGTGAGCACATCTCCCATGCCGAGGATGCGGCTGGCCATCCGCTCGGGATGAAAGGGCTGCAGCGCCTCGACCTTCTCGCCGGTGCCGATGAACTTGATCGGGGCGCCGCTGACCTTGCGGATCGACAGGGCCGCACCGCCGCGGCTGTCGCCGTCCATCTTGGTCAGCACCGCGCCGGTGATGCCCACCTGCTCGTGGAAGGCACGGGTGAGCTCGGCCGCTTCCTGGCCAATCATGGCGTCCACCACCAGCAGCACCTCATCGGGCTGCACAGCGGTGCGGATGCGCACCATCTCCTCCATCATCGCCGTGTCGATCTGGAGACGTCCCGCGGTGTCGACGATCACCGTGTCGAAGCCCCCGTCGCGGCCATGGGCCAGGCCGGCGGCCGCGATCGCCTCGGGTGAGGTGTCGGCCCCCAGGCTGAAGACCTCAACGCCGATCTGACGCCCCAGGGTCTGCAGCTGATCGATGGCCGCCGGCCGGTACACGTCGGCCGCCACCAGCAGCGGTCGACGCCCCTGCTCCCGCAGGTGCAGCCCCAGCTTGGCGGTGGCCGTGGTCTTGCCCGCCCCCTGCAGACCGGCCATCAGCACCACGGTGGGGGGCGTGGCCGCCCGGGCCAGGGGAGCCTGGCCGCCGCCCATCACCTGCACGAGCTGGTCGTGCACGATCTGGATGAACTGCTGATCGGGGCTGACGCCACGGACCACCTCGGCGCCGAGGGCCGTCTGGCGCACCTCATCGACGAAGTCCTTGACCACCGGCAGGCTGACGTCGGCCTCCAGCAGCGCTCGCCGCACATCCCGCAGGGCCGCGTCGATGTTGTTCTCGCTGATCGATGCCTGGCCGCGCAGACCGCGGACGGCCTCCTCGAGCCGCTGGGACAGTTCCTCGAACATCAGGCCGGTGGAGAAGGCGGGCTCGCCACTCTAGAAACCGGATCCGGGAGGATCCAGTCAGCTCCCCGGCCTGAAGTCGGCCACCAGCCAGCCGCCACCGGGCTGCGAATGCAGCACGTAGGTGTTGCGCAGGGTCGTGGGACCGGAGGACTCGAGCACGCGGCCATCGGCCCCCAGCAGCTGCTCGCTGTAGCGGATGGTGGCCCGCAGCTCCCGCCGGGCCGGCGTGTCGCTGCTCAGGGTCACCTGCTGCAGGTCGGCCGTCACCCGCCGCCGCAATCCCCGGGCGGCATCGGCCTGACGGCTGGCCTCCGCGCTGTCGACCAGGGCCGGCACCGCCAGGGCCCCCAGGCCGGCCGCATCTCCGTTGCCCGCCATCAGCGATGCCTTGGCCGCCAGCCAGCGGCGCAACAGATCGGCACTGGCCTGCTCCGGGGTGGCCACCGGAGTCGGACGGGGGGCCGAGGCCGGACGGGGGACCGGGGCGGCGACGGGTGGCCTGGTCGGGGCCACGGGCGGCGTCATGGCCGTCCGCAGCCTCCCGAGGCCCAGACCAACGGCCGCCGCGGCAACCATGCCGGCCGCCAGCAGCGCCGGCCGGCGCCAGCCGCTCAGGTCGAGATCGACACCGGCAAGCCACTGGCGCAGGGTCTGCACCAGCGGCAGGGGCGGGCCTTCCTCCGGCTCTTCGGCCCCGTCCGCCGGATCGGGGGCGGTGGTGACGGTCGGCGGCAGATCGGCGGTGACGGCCATGGGAGGGATCTCCGTCGTCGGCCATGCCTCGCCGGAACGGGCACGGCGGCGGTCATCGCGCTCGACCCAGGCCTGCACATCGCGGTCGGCGTAATACGCCTCGAGGTCAACGCTGGCGTCGAGGTCGCGGTAGCCCGGCAGAACCTGGCGTTGCAGCCAGTCGGTGCAGTAGGCGCAGAGGGCCGCCAGCGGATCACCCCCCTGTTGTTGCAGCCACTGCTGCAGCTCGGGGTCGTCGCCGCAGCGGAACAGGGCCTCGGCGCGTTCGGTGCGGCCCAGCAACAGGTGCATGCAGGCGAGCTCAGCGTCGATGCCGGCGTCGCCAAGGGCCTGCAGCTGCCCCAGGGCCTGGTCGATGCGCTCGGGCTTGCGCTGGGCGAAGCCGGAGGCCGTGAGCGCATAGGCGCCCAGGAAGCGACCGGCCACCGAACCCCGGGCGGCGCTCTGCTCGAACAGGGTGATCTGCTCCTGCAGCGTCAGGTAAGAGCGGATCTGCTTGATGAAGGCCTGGAAGGCCTCGGGGGGCAGCTCGGGACTGGCATCCCCGTCGAGACCGCCGTTGCGGTCCACCAGGTCCTCGAGCAGGGCCAGCCCCATGGCGCGGGCCTCAGTGTCGGACAGATCGCGGGCGAGGAGGTCAAGAATCCGGTAGGGCTGCAGCGCCACAAGGTCGTTCTCGAGCTGCTGACGCTGGTCAGGCCGCTGGCCGGTGCGCTGCAGCAGCTGGATGCCCTGCAGCAGCATCTGGGCCGCCGGCTCGAAGAGTCGGCGCTGGATGCGCTCCTGGCTGGCCTCACGGCAGGCCAGCAGCGCCAGCAGGGCCAGGTCGGCCTCACGGCCACTCCCCAGGGCCGGGGCCTGGGGGGGCTGCAGAGCCCGGCGGGCGCCTTCGAAGGCATCGGCGGGCTGACCCGACTCGAACACCAGCAGCAGCCCACCGACCTCCAGATTCGAGGAGATTTCGAGGGCCGGCAGCACCGAACCGTCCCCATCGCCCGACTGCTCGGTGAGCAGGCATTCATAGCGATGGCGCCGGGCCGGATCGAGCAGGAGATCGGTGCTGGCACGCAGCAGCTCTTCCCTGGCCCCGAGGGCTTCCTGGGTGAAGCCCGGACCGGGGGGGCGGTCGAGCCGCTGCTGCAGGGTGTTCAGCAGCTGCTCGGGGGTGGCCGACGGGTTGACCCCCAGCAGGCGGAAGTGGTCGAGCGGCAGCTCCAAGGAGCGGATATCGGTGGCGCGGATCCTACGGGCCACGGCCCGGCCCGTCGGCCTCCTGTCGGCAGGTCCGGGCAGAACAGGAGGGGCCGGGGGTGTCCCCTTAAAGTCTGCCGATGATGCAGGTGGGGAGTGCCATGACGATCGAGACTGCCGCCGCGTCCGGAAGCCGTCCGGCATCGGGCCTCACCCCCGAGGAGGGTCGGCTGCTCTACCGCGACATGACCCTCGGTCGCCGCTTCGAGGACAAGTGCGCCGAGATGTACTACCGCGGCAAGATGTTCGGTTTCGTGCACCTTTACAACGGCCAGGAGGCGGTGTCGACCGGGGTGATCAAGGCGATGCGGGCCCAGCACGACTGGTTCTGCAGCACCTACCGCGACCATGTGCACGCCCTCAGTGCCGGCGTGCCGGCCCGGCAGGTGATGGCCGAGCTGTTCGGTAAGGAGACCGGCTGCAGCCGCGGCCGGGGCGGCTCGATGCACCTCTTCTCGCGGGAACACCATCTGCTCGGTGGCTACGCCTTCATCGGCGAAGGAATCCCGGTGGCCCTGGGTGCGGCCTTCAGCAGCCGCTACCGCCGCGACGCCCTCGGTGATGCCAGCAGCAACGCCGTGACCGCCGCCTTCTTCGGCGACGGCACCTGCAACAACGGGCAGTTCTTCGAATGCCTCAACATGGCGGCCCTCTGGAAGCTGCCGATCCTGTTCGTCGTCGAGAACAACCTCTGGGCCATCGGGATGGCCCATGCCCGCGCCACCAGCGACACCGAGATCTGGCGCAAGGCCGCGGCCTTCGGCATGGCCGGCGAGGAGGTCGACGGCATGGATGTGCTGGCGGTGCGGGCCGCCACCCGACGCGCCGTGGAGCGGGCCCGGGCCGGCGAGGGGCCCACTCTGCTGGAGTGCCTCACCTACCGCTTCCGCGGCCACAGCCTGGCCGATCCCGACGAGCTGCGCTCGGCCGAGGAGAAGGAATTCTGGCAGCGGCGCGATCCCCTGCGTCATCTGGCCGGTGTGCTCACCACCGAGGGGCTGGCCACGGCGGCCGAGCTTGAGGCGATCGAGCAGGAGATCGACGCCGAGGTGCGCGATGCCGTCGAGTTCGCCCTCGGCTCCCCGGAACCCGACCCCTCGGAGCTGACTCGCTACATCTGGGCGGAGGACTGATCAGAGCTGGGTGGGCACCCGGCGGGTGAGGTTGCGCAGCTTGCGCAGGGCCTTGAGTTCCACCTGACGCACCCGCTCGCGGGAGACATCGAGCATCCGACCGATCTCGGCCAGGGTGTGGCGCTGCTCTCCGGCGAGGCCGAAGCGCAGTTCAAGCACCTGGCGCTCCTGGGCCGTCAGGTAGGTGAGCCAGCGACCCAGCTGCTCGTGATGCATCCGCCGTTCGACAGCATCGAGCGGTTCGTCGTGGCGGGTGTCGGCGATCAGATCACCGAGGAAACTGCGACCTTCCTCGCCGCTGATCGGAGCGTCGAGGCTGGAGGTGGTCAGGGCCTGGCGCAGCAGGTCGTCGAGCTCTTCCACCTCCATGGACAGGGCCTCGGCGATCTCCCGGCGGCTCGGCATCGCCCCGAGCTTGTGGGACAGATCCATGGTGACCTTGCGCACCGTCGCCAGACGCTCGCTCAGGTGGACAGGCAGACGGATGGTGCGGCTCTGGCAGGCGATGGCACGGGTCATGCTCTGGCGGATCCACCAGAACGCATAGGTCGAGAACTTGTAGCCGCGGGTGGGGTCAAATTTCTCGACCGCCCGCTCCAGCCCCAGGGAGCCCTCCTGGATCAGGTCGAGCAGCTCCATGCCCTTGCCCTGATATTTCTTCGCAACACTGACGACCAGACGCAGGTTGGCCTTCATCATGCGCTCCTTGGACCGGCGTCCAAGGCGGATCAGGCGCTGTTCGGTGGGGGTGAGGGGTTGGTCGTCTCCCCGCTCCAGCAGCTGCATCATCTTCTGCACCTGATTGCCGAGCTCGATCTCCTCGGCAGGGGTGAGCAGCGGCACGCGGCCGATGGTGCCGAGGTACCAGCTGATCGGATCACTTCCCCGTCTCGGACTGGTCTCTGCGCTGGAGAGCGTTGTAGTGGTCATGATCGCTCCCTTGAGTAGTAAGAGATTCCTACGAAAAAAAGAATGGCCAGGGTGTTTTCGGTAACCCTTTAGATTCATGAGTGGATTCCCAAACAAATCAGGGGAGAACTTCACCTTCCGATGCACAACTGCTGTCGTCAGGTGCCAGCGGTGCCCGCCGCAGCTGCCGGGCCACCGCCAGCGGATCGGCACAGCCCTGGCCGCGACTGGCCAGCATCAGCCCAGCCGTGGCGTGGCGCAGCATCGCCAGGGGCAGCAGCGGCAAGGTCGGAGCCGCCGCCCGGCCCAGGGCGGCCAGACCACCGGCGTAGCCGGCCAGCACGTCCCCAAGACCGGCCCTGGCCGCCCAGGGGCTGGCCTGGGCCAGCTGCCAGCGTTCCCCACTCGGGGCGGCCACCAGCGACCGCGCCCCCTTGAGCAGCACCCAGGCGCCGCTGCGGTCGGCGGCGGCGGCGGCGGCCTCCAGGGGGGGGAGGGTCGTCAGTTCGGGAAACAGACGGGCGAATTCAACCTGGTGGGGGGTGATCCAGGTGGGGCCGCGGCGGCGGCGGAGCCAGGCGCTGGCTTCCCCCCCCGCCGCCAGCCGGTTGAGGCCATCGGCGTCGAGCACAAGGGTGGCCTCCAGGTCCGCGAGGTCATCAGACAACGGTCCGCCAGGCCCCAGCCCCGGTCCCAGCACCAGGGCATCGAGCCGATCCAGGGCCGCCCCCTCCGGCGCCAGCACCACCTGGGGCAGCGTCTGCCAGAGCAGCGATGCCTGGGGCTCAGGCAGCTGCGCCTCCAGCCAGCCCAGGCCCGTGGCGCTGGCCCCCTCGAGGGCCAGACGTGCGGCGCCGGGGTAGGTGCTGCTGCCGGCGATCACCCGCAACCGCCCCCGGCCGTGCTTGGCCGCCGTGGCCGCGGGCGCCGGCCCCGGGCGGTCGTCGACGGGCCAGAGGCCCCGCACCAGCCCGGAGGGGTGGGGGGCCAGACGGACCAGGGGCAGCCCCAGATCAACCCGTTCCAGCTCCCCCACCCACGGCAGCGCTGCGTCCTGCCAGAAGCCCTGCTTCCACAGGCCGATGCTGAAGCTGCGGCTGCAGCAGGCCGCCACCGTCCCCAGGGGCCGACCGCTGTCGCTGCAGAGGCCACTGGGCCCATCGACGGCCCACACCTCACCCTGGGCGATGGCCCGCTGCTGCAGCAGCCGTTCCAGAAAGGGCGGCAGCGGGCGCCGCTGGCCGAGCCCGAAGAGGGCGTCGATCCAGAGGCTTCCGTCGCCGGGATCGGGGGCCGCCTCCAGCCGCGGCACACCCAGCCAGACGAGGTGGGCCAGGTGATCGGCGGTCAGGGGGCGATGGCTCTCAAAGGGGCTCCAGACCCGCACGGGCACCCCTGCCAGGGCCAGCTCCCTAGCCACCACCAGCCCGTCACCGCCGTTGTGCCCCGGCCCCACCAGCACCAGCACCCCCCGTCGCCGCAGGTCCTCGGCCTGCTGCAGGATCCGCCGGGCCAGGGCGAGAGCCGCCTTCTCCATCAGCGCTGCCACAGGCAGACCACTGGCGAAGAGGGACTCCTCCAGGCTCTGCATGGCGGCGGCGGTCACCAGCAGGTGGTCGGCATCGGCGGGCGGCCAGGGCTGCGGCGACGGCAGGACAGGGGACACCAGCGGCGCGCGTGTGCCCCTGATCTAGAGGCAACATGGACCCATGGCCAGTGCAGGCAGCGCCAGCATGATCACCCCATCAGCCACAGCGGCCGTGGCGGCAGCCGTGGAGCGCCTGCGGGCCTGGCCAGGGGAGCACCGGGTGGCCGTCGGCCTGTCCGGCGGCGTGGACAGTTCCCTGACGGCGGCCCTGCTGCTGCAGGCCGGCTGGGATCTCGAGGGTGTCACCCTCTGGCTGATGAGCGGCAAGGGGGCCTGCTGTGCCGAAGGGCTGGTGGACGCCGCCGGCCTCTGCGAGCAGCTGGGGGTGCCCCATCACATCGTCGACAGCCGCGAGACCTTCGCCCGCGAGATCGTCGGCCTGCTGGTGGAGGGCTACAGCCAGGGGATCACGCCCCTGCCCTGCTCCCGCTGCAACCGTTCGGTGAAGTTCGGACCGATGCTGGCCTGGGCCGAGCGGGAGCGGGGCCTCTCGCGACTGGCGACGGGTCACTACGCCCGCGTACGGCCAGCGACAGACGGTGGACGCCCCCAGCTGCTGCGGGGGGTTGATGGCCACAAGGACCAGAGCTACTTCCTCTACGACCTGCCCGCGGCGCTGCTCAGCCGGCTGGTGTTTCCCCTCGGCGAGCTCACCAAGGCCGACACCCGGGCCGAGGCGGCCCGGCTGGGCCTGCGCACAGCCAGCAAGCCCGAGAGCCAGGACCTCTGCCTGGCCGACCACCATGGTTCGATGCGGGCCTTCCTGGATGCCCACATCCCCTCACGCCCCGGCGAGATCGTGCTGAGCGACGGGCAGGTGCTGGGCCACCACGACGGCATCGAGCATTTCACCATCGGCCAGCGGCGCGGCCTCGGGGTGGCCTGGCGGGAGCCACTGCACGTGGTGCGACTGGAGGCCGCGGCCAACCGCGTGGTGGTGGCCCCACGGGCAGAGGCCGGCCGCATGGACTGCCGGGTGCAGGCCATGAACTGGGTGTCGATACCGCCCCCCGCCGAGCCACAGACCGTGGAGGTGCAGGTGCGATACCGCAGCGCGCCGGAACCGGCCCTGCTGCGGCCCCTGGGGGATGGAGCCGCCGTGCTGGAGTTCACCCAGCCGCAGTTCTCGATCGCCCCGGGCCAGGCGGCGGTCTTCTACAGCGGCGAGGTGCTGCTGGGGGGAGGACTGATCAGCAACGACTGAGGTTGCGGTGGTGGAACCGGCGCGAGCAGCACCAGAACGCCGGCCAGGGTCAGGGCGGAGGACAGCAGCGCGACAGCCCGGCCCCAGCCCCGCCGCAGCAGCCAGGCCCAGCCCTGCATGGCCAGGAACAGCAGCAGCGCAGCCGCAACGGGAAGGCCGACCAGGTAGCCCGCCAGCACAGGCAGCGATGAGACGCCCTGGAGATGCCCCAGCGCTGTGCCATGCAGCATCAGGGAGGGAGACAGCGTCCAGGGGGGCAACCAGTCGAGGAGCACCAGGGCCAGGGTGAAGAAGGAGACCAGGAGGAGCTGTTGCAGCCCCGGAAGTTCCATCAGGGAAAAACCCACCATCAAGCCCACAAGCCCGTGGCAGAGCAGCGTCACCATCCAGGCGATGCCATGACGCACTCCCACGAGCCCCAGCACGACAAGGAACAGCAGGTGGCGCGGGTCGCTGAACGGATGGGCCAGCCCGCTGGCCAGTCCTGCCCAGGACTCCGGCAGATCGGTGCTCAGCGGACCGTGATGGGACAGGACCGGCGCTGCGCCCAGAAGAACCATGGCAAGAAGCAGAAGCGCCCGCCCCACGGGACCATGACGCTGAAACCGTTCCCGAGATGAAACCACGAGAGGGCGACAGGTGCATGGATTATGGACAAATTACAAAAATATGAGCAATAGCTGAAATCCTGCCGTGCGGGAGCTGGCCCGAGGCCTCGTCACCAGTGCGGATCGGTGGCGAACTCGACCATGAGGCGGGACTGCCGGCCCCGCGGCACCACAGCCACACAGGCCCGCACCGTCACACCGTTCACCTCGATCTCGCAGGCCCCGCAGC